>NZ_JBIUYA010000010.1:0-157302 GCF_044744285.1 Pseudomonas sp. NPDC087336
AAGAACTGTTTCTCTTTGCTTGTTATGTGTCCGTCCGAGTATGCGGCTGGACCGGATTCGTCGAAGCTCTCGTTTTCATAGCAATTCTGTTGGCAGGCCTTGTCTACCTATTCCGAGTGGGCGCCCTTGATTGGGCTCCGGAAGCTCGGCGCAAGCGGCAAGCGAAGCTGAAACAATGAGGCTTTGGCAATGCAATACAATCTCACCAGGATCGACCCCGATGCTCCTAACGAGCAGTATCCGATTGGCCAGCGGGAAACCGTTTCCGATCCGTTAGAAGATCAAGTCCACAAAAACATTTTCATGGGCAAGCTCGAAGACGTGCTTAACGGCACGATCAACTGGGGGCGCAAGAACTCCCTGTGGCCGTATAACTTCGGTCTTTCGTGCTGCTACGTGGAAATGACCACCGCCTTCACGGCGCCCCACGACATCGCGCGCTTTGGCGCCGAAGTTATCCGGGCATCGCCGCGCCAGGCGGATTTCATGGTTATCGCCGGTACCTGCTTCATCAAGATGGCGCCGATCATCCAGCGTCTCTACGAGCAAATGCTCGAGCCTAAATGGGTCATTTCCATGGGTTCGTGCGCCAACTCCGGTGGCATGTACGACATCTACTCCGTCGTTCAAGGGGTGGACAAGTTCCTGCCCGTGGACGTCTACGTGCCTGGCTGCCCGCCCCGTCCTGAAGCTTTCCTGCAAGGCTTGATGCTGTTGCAGGAGTCGATTGGACAGGAGCGTCGTCCGCTTTCCTGGGTCGTTGGCGATCAAGGCGTATATCGCGCCGAGATGCCTTCCGAAAAGGAAAAGCGCCGCGAACAGCGAATCGCAGTCACCAACCTGCGCAGCCCCGACGAAGTCTGATCCAGATCTGCTTCTTTAAATAGAACGAGACACTGGCTTCATTCTTTACGTTGACCGAAAGCGATTAAATAACCATGACTACAGGCAGTGCTCTGTACATCCCGCCTTACAAGGCAGACGACCAGGATGTGGTCGTCGAACTGAACAACCGTTTTGGCCCGGAGGCGTTCACCGCCCAGCCGACCCGCACCGGCATGCCGGTGCTTTGGGTTGCCCGCGCCAAACTCGTCGAAGTCCTGACCTTCCTGCGCAACCTGCCCAAGCCGTACGTCATGCTCTATGACCTGCACGGCGTGGACGAGCGTCTGCGTACCAAGCGTCAAGGGCTGCCGAACGGCGTCGAGTTCTCCGTGTTCTATCACTTGATGTCGATCGAACGTAATAGTGACGTAATGATCAAGGTCGCCTTGTCCGAGAGCGACCTCAGCCTGCCGACCGTCACCAGTATCTGGCCGAACGCCAACTGGTACGAGCGTGAAGTCTGGGACATGTACGGTATCGACTTCAAAGGCCACCCGCACCTGTCGCGCATCATGATGCCGCCGACCTGGGAAGGTCACCCGCTGCGCAAGGACTTCCCTGCCCGCGCCACCGAATTCGATCCGTACAGCCTGACCCTGGCCAAGCAACAGCTCGAGGAAGAAGCCGCGCGCTTCAAGCCTGAAGACTGGGGCATGAAACGTTCCGGCCCGAACGAGGACTACATGTTCCTCAACCTCGGCCCTAACCACCCTTCGGCGCACGGTGCATTCCGCATCATCCTGCAGCTGGACGGTGAAGAGATCGTCGATTGCGTTCCGGACATCGGTTACCACCACCGTGGTGCCGAGAAGATGGCCGAGCGTCAGTCCTGGCACAGCTTCATCCCGTACACCGACCGTATCGACTACCTCGGCGGCGTGATGAACAACCTGCCGTACGTGCTCTCGGTCGAGAAGCTGGCCGGCATCAAGGTGCCGGAGAAGGTCGACGTCATCCGCATCATGATGGCCGAGTTCTTCCGGATCACCAGCCACCTGCTGTTCCTGGGTACCTACATCCAGGACGTTGGCGCCATGACCCCGGTGTTCTTCACCTTCACCGACCGCCAGCGCGCGTACACGGTGATCGAAGCCATTACCGGTTTCCGCCTGCACCCGGCCTGGTACCGCATCGGTGGTGTCGCCCACGACCTGCCGCGCGGCTGGGAAAAACTGGTCAAGGATTTCGTCGAGTGGATGCCCAAGCGCCTGGACGAATACCAGAAAGCCGCCCTGGACAACAGCATCCTGCGTGGCCGGACCATCGGCGTCGCCGACTACAACACCAAGCAAGCCCTGGAATGGGGTGTCACCGGTGCCGGCCTGCGTTCCACCGGTTGCGACTTCGACCTGCGTAAAGCACGTCCATACTCCGGCTACGAGAACTTCGAGTTCGAAGTACCGCTGGCGGCCAATGGCGATGCCTACGACCGTTGCATCGTGCGCGTGGAAGAAATGCGCCAGAGCATCAAGATCATCGACCAGTGCCTGCGCAACATGCCGGAAGGCCCGTACAAGGCGGATCACCCGCTGACGACCCCGCCACCGAAAGAGCGCACGCTGCAGCACATCGAAACCTTGATCACGCACTTCCTGCAAGTTTCGTGGGGCCCGGTCATGCCGGCCAACGAATCCTTCCAGATGATCGAAGCGACCAAGGGCATCAACAGTTATTACCTGACGAGCGATGGCGGCACCATGAGCTACCGCACCCGGATTCGTACCCCAAGCTTCCCGCACCTGCAGCAGATCCCTTCGGTGATCAAAGGCAGCATGGTCGCGGACTTGATCGCGTACCTGGGTAGTATCGATTTCGTTATGGCCGACGTGGACCGCTAAGCATGAACAGCACGCTTATCCAGACAGACCGTTTCACCTTGAGTGAAACCGAGCGCTCGGCCATCGAGCACGAGCTGCATCACTACGAAGACCCGCGCGCGGCGTCGATCGAAGCCCTGAAGATCGTCCAGAAGGAACGTGGCTGGGTGCCGGACGGCGCCCTGTACGCCATTGGCGAGATCCTCGGCATCCCGGCCAGCGATGTTGAAGGCGTGGCGACGTTCTACAGCCAGATCTTCCGTCAGCCAGTGGGCCGTCACATCATTCGCGTCTGCGACAGCATGGTCTGCTACATCGGCGGCCACGAGTCGGTGGTCAGCGAAATCCAGAGCAAACTCGGCATCGGCCTGGGTCAGACCACCACCGACGGTCGTTTCACCCTGCTGCCGGTCTGCTGCCTCGGCAACTGCGACAAGGCGCCGGCGCTGATGATCGACGACGACACGTTCGGTGATGTGCAGCCAGCAGGCGTTGCCAAATTGCTCGAGGGCTACGTATGACCCTGACTTCCTTCGGCCCGGCCAACCGCATCAAGCGTTCGGCCGAGACTCACCCGCTCACCTGGCGTCTGCGCGACGACGGCGAAGCCGTCTGGCTCGACGAGTACCAGGCCAAGAACGGTTACGCGGCTGCGCGCAAGGCCTTCGCCGACATGGCCCAGGACGATATCGTCCAGACCGTGAAAGACTCGGGCCTCAAGGGCCGCGGCGGTGCAGGCTTCCCCACGGGCGTGAAGTGGGGCCTGATGCCAAAAGACGAATCCATCAACATCCGCTACCTGCTGTGCAACGCGGATGAAATGGAGCCCAACACCTGGAAAGACCGCATGCTGATGGAGCAACTGCCCCATCTGCTGATCGAAGGCATGCTGATCAGTGCCCGCGCGCTGAAAACCTACCGTGGCTACATTTTCCTGCGTGGCGAGTACACCACCGCTGCCAAGCACCTCAACCGTGCCGTGGAAGAAGCCAAGGCTGCAGGCCTGTTGGGCAAGAACATCCTGGGTTCGGGTTTCGATTTCGAGCTGTTCGTCCACACCGGTGCCGGGCGTTACATCTGCGGTGAAGAAACCGCATTGATCAACTCCCTCGAAGGTCGCCGCGCCAACCCGCGCTCCAAGCCGCCCTTCCCTGCCGCCGTTGGCGTGTGGGGCAAGCCGACCTGCGTGAACAACGTCGAGACCCTGTGCAACGTGCCGGCGATCATTGCCGACGGCGTGGACTGGTACAAATCGTTGGCCCGCGAAGGCAGCGAAGACATGGGCACCAAGCTCATGGGCTTCTCCGGCAAGGTCAAGAACCCTGGCCTGTGGGAACTGCCATTCGGCGTCACCGCTCGCGAGCTGTTCGAAGACTACGCCGGCGGCATGCGCGACGGTTACAAGCTCAAGGCCTGGCAACCAGGCGGCGCCGGTACCGGTTTCCTGTTGCCGGAACACCTGGACGCACAAATGTACGCCGGCGGCATCGCCAAGGTGGGCACCCGTATGGGTACCGGCCTGGCCATGGCGGTGGACGACAGCGTCAACATGGTGTCCCTGCTGCGCAACATGGAGCAGTTCTTCGCCCGCGAATCCTGTGGTTTCTGTACCCCGTGCCGCGATGGCTTGCCATGGAGCGTCAAGCTCCTGATGGCCATCGAGAACGGTGAGGGCCAGCCAGGCGACATCGAGACCCTGTTGGGTCTGGTCGGATTCCTCGGCCCAGGCAAGACCTTCTGTGCTCACGCGCCGGGCGCCGTGGAGCCATTGGGCAGCGCCATCAAATACTTCCGCCATGAGTTCGAAGCCGGTATCGCGCCTGTCAGCGCCGCCGTCCCGCCTCTGGCAAGGCCGATCGTAGTCGGCGCGTAAACGCTTAAAAAAAGGCGAAGGGTCCGTGCCCTTCGCTTTTCGTGCGATGACGCCTTTACCGGCTGTGTTGATTCGCGCGGATAACCAGATTCCATTAGCCACGCCCGCTGACACCGGGCCAACGAAGAACTTTGAACCATGGCCACTATCCACGTAGACGGCAAAGCGCTCGAAGTCGATGGGGCAGACAACCTGTTACAGGCATGTCTGTCTCTGGGCCTCGATATTCCGTATTTCTGCTGGCACCCTGCCCTTGGCAGCGTTGGCGCTTGCCGCCAGTGCGCGGTCAAGCAGTACACCGACGAGAACGACACCCGTGGTCGTATCGTCATGTCCTGCATGACCCCTGCCACCGACAACACCTGGATCTCCATCGAAGATGAAGAATCCAAGGCCTTCCGCGCCAGTGTTGTCGAATGGCTGATGACCAACCACCCTCACGACTGCCCGGTCTGTGAAGAAGGCGGTCACTGCCACCTGCAAGACATGACGGTAATGACCGGCCACAACGAGCGCCGTTACCGCTTCACCAAGCGTACCCACCAGAACCAGCAACTGGGCCCGTTCATTTCCCACGAGATGAACCGCTGCATCGCCTGCTACCGCTGCGTGCGCTTCTATAAGGACTACGCCGGCGGCACCGACCTGGGTGTATTCGGCGCCCACGACAACGTGTACTTCGGTCGCGTTGAAGACGGCACCCTGGAAAGCGAGTTCTCCGGCAACCTCACCGAGGTCTGCCCGACCGGTGTGTTCACCGACAAGACTCACTCCGAGCGCTACAACCGCAAGTGGGACATGCAGTTCTCGCCGAGCATCTGCCATGGCTGCTCCAGCGGTTGCAACATCTCCCCGGGCGAGCGCTACGGTGAACTGCGTCGTATCGAAAACCGTTTCAACGGTTCGGTAAACCAGTACTTCCTGTGCGACCGTGGCCGTTTCGGCTACGGCTACGTCAACCGCGAAGACCGCCCGCGTCAGCCGCTGCTGGCCAATGGCGCCAAGCTGAGCCTCGACGAAGCGCTGGATAAAGCCGCCGACCTGCTGCGCGGTCGCAACATCGTCGGTATCGGTTCGCCCCGCGCCAGCCTCGAAAGCAACTACGCGTTGCGCGAACTGGTCGGCGCCGAGCACTTCTACTCCGGTATCGAAGCATCCGAACTGGAGCGCATCCGCCTGGTCCTGCAGGTGCTCAAAGACAGCCCGCTGCCTGTGCCGAACATGCGCGACATCGAAGACCACGATGCCATCTTCGTCCTCGGTGAAGACCTGACCCAGACCGCTGCGCGCATGGCCCTGTCCCTGCGTCAATCGGTGAAGGGCAAGGCCGAAGACATGGCCGACGCCATGCGCGTCCAGCCTTGGCTCGACGCCGCGGTGAAGAACATCGGCCAGCACGCGCTGAACCCGCTGTTCATCGCAAGCATCGCTGAAACCAAGCTCGACGACATCGCTGAAGAATGCGTACACGCGGCGCCAGACGACCTGGCCCGCATCGGTTTCGCCGTGGCCCACGCCCTCGACGCCAGCGCGCCCGCCGTTGAAGGCCTGGACGCTGAAGCCCTCGAACTGGCCCAGCGCATCGCCGACGCCCTGCTCGCGGCCAAGCGCCCGCTGATCATCGCCGGTACTTCCCTGGGCTCCAAAGCCCTGATCGAAGCCGCCGCGAACATCGCCAAGGCTCTGAAGCTGCGCGAGAAGAACGGTTCCATCAGCCTGATCGTGCCAGAGGCCAACAGCCTCGGCCTGGCCATGCTCGGTGGCGAATCGGTCGACGCCGCGCTGCAAGCCGTGATCGACGGTAAAGCCGACGCCATCGTCGTGCTGGAAAACGATCTGTACACCCGTACCGACAAAGCGAAGGTCGATGCTGCCCTGACCGCCGCCAAAGTGCTGATCGTGGCTGATCACCAGAAGACCGCCACCAGCGATCGCGCGCACCTGGTCCTGCCAGCCGCCAGCTTCGCTGAAGGCGACGGCACCCTGGTCAGCCAGGAAGGCCGCGCCCAGCGTTTCTTCCAGGTGTTCGATCCGAAGTACATGGATGCCAGCATCCTGGTTCACGAAGGCTGGCGCTGGCTGCATGCCCTGCGCGCGACCCTGCTGAACCAGCCGATCGACTGGACCCAACTGGACCACGTCACCGCTGCCGTGGCTGCAAGCACGCCGCAACTGAACCGCATCGTCGATGCCGCACCGTCCGCCGCGTTCCGCATCAAGGGCATGAAGCTGGCCCGTGAACCGCTGCGCTACTCCGGTCGTACCGCCATGCGCGCCGACATCAGCGTGCACGAGCCGCGTACCCCGCAGGACAAGGACACCGCGTTCGCCTTCTCCATGGAAGGTTACTCGGGTTCGGCCGAACCGCGTCAGCAAGTGCCATTCGCCTGGTCTCCGGGCTGGAACTCGCCGCAAGCCTGGAACAAGTTCCAGGACGAAGTCGGCGGTCACATCCGCGCTGGCGACCCGGGCACCCGCCTGATCGAAAGCAGCGGTGATTCGCTGAACTGGTTCGCCGCTGTTCCGCGCGCGTTCAACCCGGCCCCGGGCACCTGGCAGGTCGTGCCGTTCTTCCACCTGTTCGGCAGCGAAGAGAACTCTTCGAAAGCCGCGCCGGTCCAGGAACGCATCCCGGCCGCCTACGTCGCCCTGGCCAAGTCCGAAGCCGACCGCCTGGGTGTCAACGACGGCGCCATGCTGAGCCTGAACGTGGCTGGCCAGACCCTGCGTCTGCCGTTGCGCATCAACGAAGAACTGGGCGCTGGCCTGGTGGCCTTGCCTGCGGGCATCGCCGGCATTCCGCCAGCAATCTTTGGCAAATCCGTTGACGGTCTGCAGGAGGCAGCGCAATGACCTTGTTCACTCCTGAAGTGATCGACATCATCATCGCGGTCCTCAAGGCCGTGGTGATCCTGCTCGCCGTGGTGGTCTGCGGCGCCCTGCTCAGCTGGGTCGAGCGTCGCCTGCTCGCCCTCTGGCAGGACCGTTACGGTCCGAACCGCGTCGGTCCGTTCGGCGCGTTCCAGATCGCCGCCGACATGATCAAGATGTTCTTCAAGGAAGACTGGACGCCTCCATTCGCCGACAAGATGATCTTCACCCTGGCACCGGTAGTGGCCATGAGCGCCCTGCTGATTGCCTTCGCGATCATCCCGATCACCCCGACCTGGGGCGTGGCGGACATCAACATCGGCATCCTGTTCTTCTTCGCCATGGCCGGCCTGTCGGTCTATGCGGTGCTGTTCGCCGGCTGGTCGAGCAACAACAAGTTCGCCCTGCTGGGCAGCTTGCGGGCCTCGGCACAGACCGTGTCGTACGAAGTGTTCATGGGCCTGTCGTTGATGGGCATCGTGATCCAGGTGGGCTCGTTCAACATGCGCGACATCGTTGAATACCAAGCGCAGAACATGTGGTTCATCATTCCGCAGATCTTCGGTTTCCTGACCTTCTTCATCGCTGGCGTGGCCGTGACTCACCGTCACCCATTCGACCAGCCGGAAGCGGAACAGGAACTGGCCGACGGTTACCACATTGAATACGCCGGCATGAAGTGGGGCATGTTCTTCGTTGGCGAGTACATCGGCATCGTGTTGATTTCGGCACTGCTGGTGACCTTGTTCTTCGGTGGCTGGCACGGTCCGTTCAACATCCTGCCGCAGATCCCGTTCATCTGGTTCGCACTGAAAACCGGTTTCTTCATCATGATGTTCATCCTGTTGCGCGCTTCGATTCCGCGCCCACGGTATGACCAGGTGATGGATTTCAGCTGGAAGTTCTGCCTGCCGCTGACCCTCGTCAACATGCTGGTGACCGCTGCGATCGTGTTGCTCAACACGCCCGCCGTCGCGGCTCAGTGAGGATAGAGAATCATGAAGTACATATTTGACATCGTGCATGGCTTCTACACCCAGCTTCGCAGCCTGGTGATGATTTTCGGCCACGCCTTCCGCAAGCGCGACACGCTGCAGTACCCGGAAGAACCGGTCTACCTGCCGCCGCGCTACCGTGGTCGTATCGTCCTGACCCGCGACCCCGACGGCGAAGAGCGCTGTGTAGCCTGCAACCTGTGCGCCGTGGCGTGCCCGGTCGGTTGCATCTCGTTGCAGAAAGCTGAAACCGAAGACGGTCGCTGGTACCCGGACTTCTTCCGCATCAACTTCTCGCGCTGCATTTTCTGCGGCCTCTGCGAGGAAGCCTGCCCGACCACCGCGATCCAGCTCACGCCGGATTTCGAAATGGCCGAGTTCAAACGTCAGGACCTGGTTTACGAGAAAGAAGATCTGCTGATCTCCGGCCCCGGCAAAAACCCTGATTACAACTTCTATCGTGTTGCAGGTATGGCGATTGCCGGTAAGCCGAAGGGCTCCGCGCAGAATGAAGCCGAACCGATCAACGTGAAGAGCTTGCTGCCTTAAGGAAGAAAGATGGAATTCGCTTTCTATTTCGCATCGGGTATCGCTGTGGTGTCCACGCTCCGCGTGATCACCAACACCAACCCTGTGCACGCCCTGCTCTACCTGATCATTTCGCTGATCGCCGTGGCGATGACGTTTTTCGCCCTCGGCGCGCCGTTCGCCGGCGTCCTGGAAGTGATCGCCTACGCTGGCGCCATCATGGTGCTGTTCGTGTTCGTGGTGATGATGCTGAACCTGGGGCCTGCCTCGGTTCAGCAAGAGCGCGTCTGGCTCAAGCCCGGTATTTGGGGCGGCCCGGTCGCCCTGGCCGCACTGCTGCTGGTGGAACTGCTGTACGTGCTGTTCTCCCACCAGACCGGTGAAGCCGTCGGCCACACCACCGTAGACGCCAAGGCCGTGGGCATCAGCCTGTTCGGTCCGTACCTGCTGGTGGTCGAACTCGCCTCGATGCTGCTGCTCGCCGCAGCCGTCACGGCGTTCCACTTGGGCCGCAACGAAGCCAAGGAGCAATGACGATGCCTGCTATCCCCATGGAGCATGGTCTGGCGGTCGCCGGCATCCTGTTCTGCCTCGGTCTGGTCGGCCTGATGGTCCGCCGCAACATTCTTTTCGTGCTGATGAGCCTGGAGGTCATGATGAATGCCTCCGCGTTGGCGTTCATCGTTGCCGGTAGCCGCTGGGCGCAGCCGGATGGACAGATCATGTTCATCCTGGTGATCAGCCTGGCAGCCGCCGAGGCCAGTATTGGCCTGGCGATCCTGCTGCAACTGTATCGCCGCTTCCACACGCTCGATATCGACGCTGCCAGTGAGATGCGCGGATGAATTTTCTCTATCTGACTTTCGTATTCCCTCTCATTGGTTTCCTGCTGCTGTCGTTCTCCCGTGGACGTCTCTCGGAAAACCTCTCGGCGCTGATCGGTGTCGGTTCCGTCGGCTTGTCGGCCATCGTCACGGCCTACGTGATCTGGCAATTCAACGTCGCACCACCAGAAGGCGGCCACTACACCCAGGTGTTGTGGCAGTGGATGGCGGTGGAAGGCTTCACGCCGAACTTCGCCCTGTACCTGGATGGTCTGTCCCTGACCATGCTCGGTGTGGTGGTCGGCGTGGGTTTCCTGATCCACCTGTTCGCGTCCTGGTACATGCGCGGTGAAGCCGGTTACTCGCGCTTCTTCGCCTACACCAACCTGTTTATCGCCAGCATGCTGTTCCTGGTGCTGGGCGATAACCTGTTGTTCCTGTACTTCGGCTGGGAAGGCGTGGGCCTGTGCTCGTACCTGTTGATCGGTTTCTACTACAGCAACCGCAACAACGGTAACGCCGCACTCAAGGCCTTCATCGTGACCCGTATCGGTGACGTGTTCATGGCCATCGGCCTGTTCATCCTGTTTGCCCAACTGGGCACGCTGAATGTCCAGGAACTGCTGGTGCTGGCACCGCAGAAATTCCAGGCCGGCGACTTCTGGATGGTCATGGCCACCCTGATGCTGCTGGGCGGCGCTGTCGGTAAATCCGCGCAACTGCCGCTGCAAACCTGGCTGGCGGATGCAATGGCCGGCCCTACCCCGGTTTCGGCACTGATCCACGCCGCGACCATGGTGACCGCCGGTGTCTACCTGATCGCCCGTACCCACGGCCTGTTCACCCTGGCGCCGGAAATCCTGCACCTGGTGGGCATCGTTGGCGGTGTGACCCTGGTTCTTGCTGGTTTCGCGGCACTGGTCCAGACCGACATCAAGCGTATCCTCGCCTACTCGACCATGAGCCAGATCGGTTACATGTTCCTGGCCCTGGGCGTCGGTGCCTGGGATGGCGCGATCTTCCACCTGATGACCCACGCCTTCTTCAAGGCCCTGTTGTTCCTTGCCTCCGGTGCGGTGATCGTTGCCTGCCACCACGAGCAGAACATCTTCAAGATGGGCGGCCTGTGGAAGAAACTGCCACTGGCCTACGCCAGCTTCATCGTCGGCGGCGCGGCCCTTGCGGCCCTGCCACTGGTGACCGCAGGCTTCTACTCCAAGGACGAAATCCTCTGGGAAGCATTTGCCAGCGGTAATGAAGGTCTGCTGTATGCAGGTCTGGTCGGTGCGTTCATGACCTCGCTGTACACCTTCCGCCTGATCTTCATCGCGTTCCACGGTGAAGCGAAGACCGAAGCCCACGCAGGTGTAGGCATTGCTCACTGGCTGCCACTGTCGGTGCTGATCGTACTGTCGACCTTCGTCGGCGCGATGATCGTTCCGCCACTGCACGGCGTGCTGCCGCAAAGCGTCGGCCATGCCGGTGGCGAAGCCAAGCACAGCCTGGAAATCGCCTCGGGCGCCATCGCCCTGGCCGGTATCCTGCTGGCCGCTCTGCTGTTCCTCGGCAAGCGTCGCTTCGTCACCGCCATCGCCAACAGCGGCATCGGCCGTTTCCTGTCGGCCTGGTGGTTCGCTGCCTGGGGCTTCGACTGGATCTACGACAAACTGTTCGTCAAGCCATACCTGGCGATCAGCCACATCCTGCGCAAAGACCCGCTCGACCAGACCATCGGTCTGATCCCGCGCATGGCCAAAGGCGGTCATACCGCCCTGAGCCGTACCGAGACCGGTCAACTGCGTTGGTATGCCGCCTCGATGGCTGCTGGTGCCGTGCTGGTTATCGGCGCCGTCGTGCTGGTAGCGGTCTGATATGAACCTTGCGAACTTGCGAAAGGAATTGAGCCCGTCATGATTCTGCCTTGGCTAATCCTGATCCCCTTCATCGGTGGCCTGCTGTGCTGGCTGGGTGAGCGCTTCGGCGCCACCCTCCCCCGCTGGATTGCGCTGATCACCATGTCCCTGTTGCTCGCCCTCGGCCTCTGGCTGTGGGCCAATGGCGACTATTCATTTGCCCCGGCGCCTGGCGCCGACCCGGCCTGGGTGCTTGAGTTCAAGCACATCTGGATCCAGCGTTTCGGCATCAGCGTACACCTGGCCCTCGACGGCCTGTCGCTGTTGATGATCATGCTGACCGGCCTGCTGGGTGTCCTCTCGGTCCTCTGCTCGTGGAAAGAGATCCAGCGTCACGTTGGCTTCTTCCACCTGAACCTGATGTGGATCCTGGGTGGTGTCGTCGGCGTGTTCCTCGCCCTCGACCTGTTCATGTTCTTCTTCTTCTGGGAAATGATGCTGGTGCCGATGTACTTCCTCATCGCGCTCTGGGGTCACAGTTCTTCGGACGGCAAGAAAACCCGGATCTACGCGGCGACCAAGTTCTTCATCTTCACTCAGGCTTCCGGCCTGATCATGCTGGTGGCGATCCTGGGCCTTGTACTGGTCAACTTCAACGACACCGGCGTGATTACCTTCAACTACGCCGACCTGTTGAAGACCAAGATGTCGACGACCACCGAGTACATCCTGATGCTCGGCTTCTTCATCGCCTTCGCGGTGAAGCTGCCCGTCGTACCGTTCCACTCCTGGTTGCCTGACGCTCACGCCCAGGCACCGACCGCAGGTTCCGTGGACCTGGCCGGTATCTTGCTCAAAACTGCTGCGTACGGCCTGCTGCGTTTCGCCCTGCCGCTGTTCCCGAATGCCTCGGCCGAGTTCGCGCCGTTCGCCATGACCCTGGGTCTGATCGGGATCTTCTACGGTGCGTTCCTGGCGTTCGCGCAAACCGACATCAAGCGTCTGATTGCCTTCTCGTCCGTTTCCCACATGGGCTTCGTCCTGATCGGCATCTACTCCGGCAGCCAACTGGCGCTGCAGGGCGCAGTGATGCAGATGCTGGCGCACGGTCTTTCGGCCGCGGCACTCTTTATCCTGAGTGGCCAGCTGTACGAACGCACCCACACCCGCGACATGCGTGAAATGGGTGGCCTGTGGTCGAAGATCGCCTACCTGCCGGCCCTCAGCCTGTTCTTCGCAGCCGCGTCACTGGGCCTGCCGGGTACCGGTAACTTTGTCGGTGAGTTCCTGATCCTGATCGGCACCTTCCCGATCGCTCCATGGGTCACCATCATCGCGACGTGCGGCCTGGTGTTCGGTTCGGTCTACTCGCTGATCATGATCCACCGTGCGTACTTCGGCCCGGCCAAGTCGGACGCGGTACTGCATGGCATGGACGGTCGCGAAATGATCATGGTGGTCGGTCTGGCAGCGCTGCTGATCTACATCGGCGTCTACCCGCAACCGTTCCTCGATACCTCTGCCGCTACGATGCATGGCGTGCAGCAATGGCTCGGCACCGCCTTCACTCAACTCGCTTCGGCCCGGTAAGAGCGCTATGGAATTTACACTTCAACACTTTATTGCGCTGGGGCCGCTGTTGATCACCAGTGCCACAATCATCGTGGTAATGCTGGCGATCGCCTGGCGGCGCAACCACTCCCAGACCTTCCTGCTGTCGGTGGCGGGTCTGAACCTGGCGTTGCTGTCGATCCTGCCGGCCCTGAAAGTCGCGCCACTGGCGGTGACTCCACTGTTGCAGATCGACACCTTCGCCTGCCTGTACATGGCGCTGATCCTGGTCGCCACACTGGCCTGTGTGACCCTCGCCCACGCCTACCTCGGCGATGGCGGTTCGGGTTACCCGGGCAACCGTGAAGAACTGTACCTGCTGATCCTGATGGCCGCCGCCGGTGGCCTGGTACTGGTCAGCGCGCAACACCTGGCCGGCTTGTTCATCGGCCTGGAGCTGCTGTCGGTACCGGTCTACGGTCTGGTGGCCTACGCCTTCTTCAACAAGCGTTCGCTGGAAGCCGGCATCAAGTACATGGTGCTGTCGGCTGCCGGTTCCGCGTTCCTGTTGTTCGGCATGGCGCTGCTGTATGCCGACTCCGGCTCCCTGAGCTTTGTCGGCATCGGCCAGGCCCTGGCGGCCACCGGCCTGCCAAGCTCCCTGGCGCAACTGGGCCTGGGCATGATGCTGATCGGCCTGGCGTTCAAGCTGTCGCTGGTACCTTTCCACCTCTGGACCCCGGACGTCTACGAAGGAGCTCCGGCGCCGGTTGCAGCGTTCCTGGCAACGGCTTCCAAAGTTGCCGTGTTCGCGGTGATGGTGCGTCTGTTCCAGATCTCGCCAGCGGCGAGCAGTGGCGTACTGAGCGACGTGCTGACCATCATCGCCATCGCGTCGATCCTGTTCGGTAACCTGCTGGCGCTGACCCAGAGCAACCTCAAGCGTCTGCTGGGTTACTCGTCCATCGCCCACTTCGGTTACCTGCTGATCGCCCTGGTGGCGAGCAAGGGCCTGGCCGTGGAAGCCATCGGCGTGTACCTGGTCACCTACGTGATCACCAGCCTCGGCGCCTTCGGCGTGATCACCCTGATGTCCTCGCCGTACAACGGCCGTGACGCCGATGCCCTGTACGAATACCGCGGCCTGTTCTGGCGCCGTCCGTACCTGACCGCGGTACTCACCGTGATGATGCTGTCCCTGGCCGGCATCCCGCTGACCGCGGGCTTCATCGGCAAGTTCTACATCATCGCCACCGGCGTGCAGTCGCAACAATGGTGGCTGGTCGGCTCCCTGGTACTGGGCAGCGCCATCGGTGTGTTCTACTACCTGCGCGTCATGGTCACCCTGTACCTGATCGAACCAAACCTGCGTCGCCACGATGCCCAGTTGCACTGGGAACAACGTGCAGGCGGCGTGATGCTGCTGGCCATCGCAGTACTGGCGTTCTTCCTCGGCCTGTATCCACAGCCGTTGTTGAACCTGGTCCAGCAATCGGGCCTGGCGGGTTGATCGCTTAGCGACATTCGGTGGAAAACAGAAACGGCACCTTCGGGTGCCGTTTTTGCGTTTGTAGGACTTGTTACCGGTGAGTTCCCTCCTCCAACAAATCCAGAAAGCTCACGCGATATTACCCTCCTCGTCCTACATCCAATACTGAGCATTTGGCTCTATCTTGAAGAACTTCCAGATTGATAAACCAATGCGAGAACCAACAATGAAACGTGACATCTTTTCCGAACTGGTAGATGGCTTAGATGCCTTGGCTGCCGAGCGCCAAGGTAATGTCACGCTCCTAAGCCATAGAGCGAAACGTTCCGAATATTCCCCGGCCATCACCGAGAAACCACGCTTCTTTGCAGCGCGCGTAAATTCTGGCTATATTTGTCCAGAATATGGGGGAGAAATGATGATCATCGTTCCATTGGCCGAAGCCAAAAACAATCTGTCCAAACTTGTCGATGACGCAGCAGCCGGACAGATCATCACGATTGCCAAACATGGTCGAGCCCTTGCGCGCCTGGTTCCCATAGGAAAAGCCTGCGGACAGCGAATCGGAACCATGAAAGGCAAATTGGTGCTTGCGCAAGACTTTGACGCGCCCCTGCCAGACGACATGCTCGATGTGTTTGAAGGCACTCACGAATGAGGTTGCTGCTAGACACGCACATTTTGCTCTGGACACTCACTGATGATCCCAGACTGTCCGGCAAGGCCAGAAAGCTCATTGAGAACGCTGCCGACATTTATGTCAGCGCCGCGTCATTCTGGGAGATGGCGATCAAGGTCGGGCTGGGTAAACTGACTGTTGATCTGGAAGAAATCCGGCAGTACTGCCTCGAAAGCGGGTTCATCGAATTGTCGGTAACTTCCGAGCATGCCATTGCTGTGAAAGACCTCGAGCATCACCATCGTGACCCGTTCGATCGCCTCATTGTTGCAACAGCCATGACTGAACCCATGAAGCTTCTCACTGCCGACCCGTTGGTTGCCAGATACACGGATTTAGCTGTTTTAGTCTGATCGGTCCACTCTACTTAATGCAGTGCCTGTGCCACCGGCGATAGCGGTGGCACAGGCACAACTGAAAACGGCACCTTCCGGTGCCGTTCGCATTTCACATCCTCAGGTTTTACTTACGCGCCGCCTCCCAAGATTTCAGCAGCTCGGCATAGCTCACGGTTTCACCCTGCGGCTTCTCGTTCGCCAGTTTCGGTTTCGGTGCACCCGGTTGATCAAACCAGTACTGCGCATCGCGCTCGGGGTTCATTTTCGGGGCGCAGGTGGCTTGGGCTTTCGAACGTTCCAGGCGGGTCATGATCGCGTCCTGGTCCTTGGCCAGTCCATCCAGCGCCTGTTGCGGGGTTTTCTCGCCGCTGGCCGCTTCGGCGATGTGGCTCCACCACAACTGCGCCAAACGTGGGTAGTCCGGCACGTTGGTCCCGGTCGGGGTCCATTGCACGCGGGCCGGGCTGCGGTAGAACTCCACCAGACCACCGAGTTTCGGTGCCAGGTCGGTCATGGCCTGCGAGTTGATATCCGATTCGCGGATCGGGGTCAGGCCAACGATGGTTTTCTTCAGCGAGACGGTTTTCGAGGTCACGAACTGCGCGTACAGCCAAGCGGCGAGTTTTTGCTTCTCAGGCGTGGACTTCATGAACGTCCAGGAACCCACGTCCTGATACCCCAGCTTCATGCCCTCCTCCCAGTACGGTCCGCGTGGCGACGGTGCCATGCGCCATTTCGGCGTGCCATCGGCGTTCATCACCGCCAGGCCCGGTTTGGTCATGTCGGCGGTGAAGGCGGTGTACCAGAAGATCTGTTGGGCGATACTGCCCTGGGATGGCACCGGCCCGGATTCGGAGAAGGTCATGCCCGCCGCTTCCGGGGGTGCGTATTTCTTCATCCAGTCCACGTATTTTGTGGTGGCAAATACCGCCGCCGGGCCGTTGGTGTCGCCGCCTCGGGTGACGCTGGAACCGACCGGGTGGCAATCCTCGACCCGGATGCCCCACTCGTCCACGGGCAAACCGTTGGGCAGGCCCTTGTCGCCGCCACCGGCCATGGAGAACCAGGCATCGGTGAAGCGCCAGCCCAGGGACGGGTCTTTCTTGCCGTAGTCCATGTGCCCGTAGACACGCTTGCCGTCGATTTCCTTGACGTCTTCGCTGAAGAACTTGGCGATGTCTTCATAGGCCGACCAGTTCACCGGTACACCGAGCTCGTAGCCGTACTTTTCCTTGAACTTGGCCTTGAGGTCGGCACGTTCGAACCAGTCGGCGCGGAACCAGTACAGGTTGGCGAACTGCTGGTCGGGCAGTTGATAGATCTTGCCGTCCGGCGCGGTGGTGAAGGAGATGCCGATGAAGTCCTTGATGTCCAGGGTCGGCGAGGTGAAATTCTTGCCTTCGTTGGCCATCAGGTCGGTGATCGACTCAGTCTTGCCGTAACGCAAGTGCGTACCGATCAGGTCCGAGTCGTTGACCCAGCCGTCATAGATGTTCTTGTCCGACTGCATCTGGGTCTGCAGCTTTTCCACCACGTCGCCTTCCTGCAGCAGGTCGTGGGTCAGCTTAATCCCGGTGATTTCAGTGAAGGCCTTGGCCAGTACCTTGGATTCGTACTCGTGGGTGGCGATGGTTTCCGACACCACCTTGATGCTCATCCCGCGAAACGGCTCCGCCGCCTTGATGAACCACTTCAGCTCTTCGAGTTGCTGATCGGCCGTCAGGGTCGACGGTTTGAATTCACTGCCGATCCATTTCTTCGCGGCGTCTTCATAGGCATCGGCCCAGGCCGAAGCGCTCAAACCGCTGAGTGCCAGCATGGCTGCCAATGAAATGCTATGTCGCAGCTTATTGTTTTTGTCGAACATAGAGACCTCCTTATTGAATTTGGGAGCAACATTGCCGAGCGATTCGACTAGCCCCAACGCATCACAGCCAACAGCCACACCAGGGACATCGCGAAGGCGACCCAGATGCTCCAGTCGGTCACGCCGATTACCAGCAGATGCAGGTAGGCGCTGCCGAGAAGACCGATGAACAACCGATCGCCACGGGTGGTGGCAATCGGCAAGAATCCTCGCCGAAGAATGCTCGGCGACCGCAACTCCCAGGTGGTCATGCCCACCAGGATCAAGGCAATGACACTGAAGAACGCCGCCGTGGGGACGGTCCAACTCATCCATTCCATCATCGACTCCTCATACCCGGCCCAGGGCAAAGCCCTTGGCCACGTGGTTGCGAACAAACCAGATCACCAGCATTCCCGGGAGGATGGTCAACACACCCGCCGCCGCCAGCACGCCCCAGTCGATGCCGGACGCCGAAACCGTGCGGGTCATCACCGCCGCGATGGGCTTGGCGTTCACCGAGGTCAGGGTGCGCGCCAGCAGCAGCTCGACCCAGGAAAACATGAAGCAGAAAAACGCCGTGACGCCGATGCCGGAGCCGATCAGCGGGATGAAGATCTTCACGAAGAACTTGGGAAAACTGTAGCCGTCGATGTAGGCGGTTTCGTCGATTTCCTTTGGCACGCCCGACATGAAGCCTTCGAGGATCCACACCGCCAGCGGCACGTTGAACAGGCAGTGCGCCAGGGCCACCGCGATGTGGGTGTCGAACAGGCCGATCGACGAATACAGCTGGAAGAACGGCAACAGGAACACCGCCGGCGGCGCCATGCGGTTGGTCAGCAGCCAGAAGAACAGGTGCTTGTCACCGAGAAAGCGGTAGCGCGAGAACGCATAGGCGGCCGGCAATGCCACCGTCAGGGAGATGATCGTGTTCAGGCTCACGTAGTACGCCGAGTTGATGTAGCCGGTGTACCAGCTCGGATCGGTGAAGATCACCTTGTAGTTGGCCAGGGTGAAATCCTGTGGGAAAAGCGTCAGGCCGCCGAGGATTTCGCTGTTGCTCTTGAAGGACATGTTCAGCAGCCAGTAGATCGGCACCAGCAGGAACAGGATGTAGATCAGCAGTGGAACAAGCTTTCTCGTGCTCATGATGGCCTCAGCGGTTGGCGTCAGAGTGAGTCATGGCGGTATAGAACAGCCAGGACACCAACAGGATGATCAGGAAGTACACCAGCGAGAATGCGGCGGCCGGCCCCAGGTCGAACTGTCCGATGGCCATCTGCGTCAGGGTCTGACTGAGGAAAGTCGTGGCATTGCCCGGCCCGCCCCCGGTCAGTACGAACGGCTCGGTGTAGATCATGAAACTGTCCATGAAGCGCAACATCACGGCGATCAACAGCACACTCTTGAGCTTGGGCAGCTGGATATGGCGGAACACGGCCCAGGCCGAGGCACGGTCGATCCGCGCGGCCTGGTAGTACACGTCCGGAATCGCCCGCAACCCGGAGAAACACAACAGCGCCACCAGTGAGGTCCAGTGCCAGACGTCCATCACCAGCACGGTGACCCAGGCGTCCATGGTGTTCGCCGCATAGTTGTAGTTGATGCCCATGGCCTTGAGGCTCGCCCCCAGCAGGCCGATGTCGGCCCGGCCGAAGATCTGCCAGATGGTGCCGACCACGTTCCACGGGATCAGCAATGGGATCGCCAGGATGATCAACACCACCGACGACCAGCGGCCCTTGGTCGGCATGGTCAGGGCAATCGCGATGCCCAGGGGGATTTCGATCAACAGCACGCACGCCGAGTAGATGAACTGGCGCAGCAATGAGTCATGCAAACGCGGATCGAGCAGCACCTGCTTGTACCAGTCGGCACCGACAAAGTAGCGGCTGGACTGGTCGAAGATGTCCTGCACCGAGTAGTTGACCACGGTCATCATCGGGATCACCGCACTGAACGCCACCAGCAGGAACACCGGCAGCACCAGCCACCAGGCCTTGTTGTTCTGCACCTTGTTCATGGCTGCACCTCGCCCACCGATTGCGGTTCCAGCAGGAAATCATCGGCATAGACCATCAGCCACTGCGCCGGAAAACTGATGTACGCGGTGCCTTCGGGCACCGGCTTGTCTTCGGCCAGGCGCACCTTCAGCGACACGCCGTCGAGGTTCAGGGTCATGATCTTGTAAGTGCCGAGGTCTTCGACGTGTACGACTTGTGCCCGCAGTGCGTCATCAAAGGGTTCGTCCCAGACATGGATGAACTCCGGGCGAATGCCGACCTTCAGGGAGTGCCATTCGGACTCGGCGATGCGCTTCTGCATGGCCTCGGACAAGGGTAGGTGGGTCGAAGCGAAACCGACGCCCCCCGGTTGCACCTCGACCTCGATCAGGTTCATCCCCGGACTGCCAATGAAATAACCGACAAAGGTGTGGCTCGGCCGCTCGAACAATTCCCGCGGCGTGCCGAACTGCACGATCTGTCCGCCGTACATCACCGCGATCTTGTCGGCGAAAGTCGAGGCCTCCAGTTGATCGTGGGTGACGTAGACCATGGTGATGTTGAACTGCTCGTGGATCTGCTTGAGCTTGCGCCGCAGCTTCCACTTCAGGTGCGGGTCGATCACCGTCAGCGGCTCGTCAAAGAGGATGGCCGAGACGTCATCGCGCACCAGCCCACGGCCCATGGAGACTTTCTGTTTTTCGTCGGCGGTGAGGTTGCTGGCCTTCTTGCTCAGCAGGCTTTGCAGGTCGAGAACCTCGGCGATCTCCTGCACCTTGGTGTGAATTTTCGCCTCGGCCATGCCCTGGTTACGCAACGGAAAGGCAAGGTTGTCGAACACCGTCATGGTGTCGTAGACCACCGGAAACTGGAACACCTGGGCGATGTTGCGCTTTTCCGGGGTCAGGTTGTTGACCGCCTTGCCATCGAACAGCACATGGCCCTGGGACGGGCTGAGCAAGCCGGAAATGATGTTGAGCAAGGTCGACTTGCCGCAGCCCGACGGGCCGAGCAAGGCGTAGGCGCCGCCCTGCTCCCAGATGTGGTCCATCTGGCGGATTGCGTAGTCCTCGGGGCCGCTCGGGGTGCTGGTGTAGCTGTGGGCGAGGTTCTGCAAACGGATTTCGGCCATCAGGCAACCCTCGCGACGCGCCGGCCGGGCGCCTGTACCAGCCGCCCCTGCGCATCGAACACAAACAGTTTATGGGTCGGGATGTAGATGCGGATCGGCGCATCGACGTCGTATTCGTGAACACCGGGCAAGTGCAGCACCAGCAGGAAATGTTCGTTGCGCACGTGCAGGAATGTTTCCGAGCCACTGATTTCCGCGACTTCGACGGTCACCGCCAGTTCCAGGTCATCGTCGTTGCTCGGTACCAGCGAGATATGACTGGGGCGCACACCGAAGCGGAACTCGCCCTCGCCCACCGGGCGCAAGTCGACGTTCAACGGGAAGTGCACGAAGTTGGCGAAGCTCACTTCGTTGCCGGCAATGCGACCCGGCATCAGGTTGATCGGCGGCTCGGAGAACAACTCCGCCGCCAGCACGGTCTGCGGCTGGTGGTAGACCTCAGACGACTTGCCGCTCTGGACCACCCGGCCTTCATGCAGAATGGTGGTGGTGCCGCCCAGGGCCAGGGCTTCATTGGGCTCGGTGGTGGCATAGATGGCGATGGTATGGCGCGCCTTGAACAGCTCGCGCATTTCCTGGCGCAGCTCTTCGCGCAATTTGTAGTCGAGGTTGACCAGTGGCTCGTCGAACAGGATCAGTTCGGCATCCTTGACCAGCGCCCGGGCCATGGCGGTGCGCTGTTGCTGGCCACCGGAGAGTTCCAGCGGATAACGCTTGAGGAACTTCTCGATGCGCAGCATCTTCGCGGTTTCCAGCACCTTGCTCTGGATCAGCTCATTGGACACACCGGCCTGGCGCAAGGGCGAGGCGATGTTCTCGAAGACGGTCATGGTCGGGTAATTGATGAACTGCTGATACACCATCGACACATTGCGCAGGCGCACCGGGCGCTGGGTGACATCGACGCCATTCATCAGGATGCGCCCGGTGTCAGGCTTGTCCAGCCCGGCCATCAGGCGCATGAGACTGGTCTTGCCGGACAGCGTGCGCCCGAGCAAGACGTTGAAGGAACCGGGTTCGAAACGCAGGCACGCATCGTCGATCCAGGTCTGGCCCTCGACGGTGCGGGTGACATGCTCCAGGGTTAATGACATGGCTCGGCCTTTTTTATTTTTGGAGTCAAGCGACCTGAGCGGTATAGCGACATTTGTGCCAGAAAACGCAAGCCGTTGATTTGGCTTTGAATCCTTGAAAGTGACTGCTCGGTCACATTCATTGCTGAACACAAATGAACAATCGACACTGAACAACTGAACACTTCAGCGATTGACAATGAACATTAGTGAACAACACTCTAGGGACTGTTCACGCTCCCTGTAGGAGCCCGGCTTGCCGGCGAAGGCGATTTCGATGACGCCTTCGCCGGCAAGCCGGGCTCCTACAGGTACGTGGCGTGTCAGCGACATTGCATGCGCAATGTGGTGTGGTGTGCAAAACCCATAAAAACAATAAGAGCGTTAATCAGAGGCTGATTTGAATGGCCGCACCTGCCCCCGCGTTATCCCACGACGCCATCATCCAGGACTCCTGGAACCGTTGCCGCGCCTTCGGCCTCAACCACCAGAGCGCCCCGGCCTTCGATCAGCTACCGGCCGAAGGCATCGCGCAATTGCTGGAGAGCCAGCATTCCCTGGTGCAGACCACCCATCAAGAAGTCCTGCCGTACTACGAAAACATCCTCAGCAACTCCAACTGCCTGATCATGCTCGCCGACAATCAGGGCCAGGTGCTGACGTCCTGGGGCACCCAACGGTTTATCGAACCGGGCCTGACCCGTGGTTTCAGCGCTGGCGCCAGCTGGATGGAGCGCTGCACCGGGACCAATGCGATCGGTACCGCACTGGCCTGCGAGCAGGCGGTGCACATCGAGCACGATGAACACTTTCTCAAGGCCAACCGTTTCATGACCGGCTCCGCCGCGCCGATTTTCGATGCCGAGCGCAAGGTCATCGCCGTACTGGATGTGTCCAGCGACAGCTACCTGCCGCCGTCCCATACCCTGGGCATGGTCAAGATGATGAGCCAGACAGTGGAAAACCGGCTGATTCTCAACCTGTTCCACGGCCAGCACTTTCAACTGACCTTCAACACCGGCCTGAACAACCTCGACAGCCAGTGGGCCGGGTTGCTGATTTTCGACGAGAGTGGCCACGTGCTGTCCGCCAATCGTCGCGCCGACAACCTGCTGGGCGTGCGCCTGTCGCGGGTCAGTGTCGAGAGCCTGTTCAAGGTTTCCTTGCTGGAGCTGCTGAATCAACCCGAAGGCCTGCCCTTCTCGCTCCAGGCTTCCGGTCGCAATCGCTTCCAGTGCCTGCTCAAACGTCCGAAACAGGTGCCGATCCAGGCCCGTGTGTTCGTAGAACCCGCCGTACCGGCACCGGCAGGAATCAGCCTAAATACGCTGCACTTCGGCGACAGCCGCGTGGAAAAAGCCGTGCGCCAGGCCGAGCGCTTGCTGGAAAAAGACATTCCGTTGTTGATTCACGGCGAAACCGGGGTCGGCAAGGAGGTGTTCGTCAAAGCCCTGCATCAGGCCAGCTCGCGCAGCAAACAGGCGTTCATTGCCGTGAACTGTGCGGCGATCCCCGCTGAACTGGTGGAGTCTGAGCTGTTCGGCTATGAAAAAGGCGCGTTCACCGGGGCCAACCAGAAAGGCAGCATCGGCCTGATCCGCAAGGCCGACAAAGGCACGCTGTTCCTCGATGAAATCGGCGACATGCCGCTGCCGACCCAGGCGCGCTTGCTGCGGGTATTGCAGGAGCGCTGCGTGCAGCCAGTAGGCAGCAGTGAGTTGTTCCCGGTGGACATCCGCATCATTTCCGCGACCAACCGTTCGTTGCGCGAGCAGGTGCAACTGGGGCGTTTTCGCGAAGACTTGTACTACCGCATCGGCGGCCTGACCCTGGAACTGCCGCCGTTGAGGGAGCGCAGTGACAAGGAGGCGCTGTTCAAACGCTTGTGGGAACAGCACCGCGAACCCAGCCAGTGGGCCGGGTTGAGCCGCGAAGTGCTGGAATTGTTCAGCCGTCATCCGTGGCCGGGGAATCTAAGGCAGGTCAGTAGCGTGATGCAGGTAGCGCTGGCCATGGCCGAGGAACAACCGGTGCGACCGGAGCATTTGCCGGATGATTTTTTTGTGGATCTGGAGATGGAGCCGGTTGAGACGCCGGAGCCGCTGGCGGTGGATCTTGATGATGCCGAGGATTTGAATCGGCAGTTGCAGGCGGTCGGGGGGAATATTTCGCATCTGGCCCGGCGGCTGGGGGTTAGTCGCAATACCCTTTACAAGCGGTTGCGCCAGGCTGAATGACCAGCTGATCATTCCCACGCGCCGCAAAGGAATGCCTCAACGGACGCTCCGCGTTCGGCTTTTGATTTGGGACGCAGAGCGTCCCCGGCTGCATTCCCACGCAGAGCGTGGGAACGATCATCAATAATCAGTCAGCCAAACGCCAGGTCGTCCCGCCCTTGCCGTCTTCCAGCACCACGCCCATGGCGGTGAGCTGGTCGCGGATGCGGTCAGATTCGGCCCAGTCCTTACCGGCACGTGCCGCCAGGCGCGCAGCGATCAGCGCTTCAACTTCAGCAGCATCCACGCGCCCTTCGGCACCGGCCTGCAGGAAGTCATCGGCTTCAAGCTGCAACACGCCCAATACGCTGGCCAGTTCTTTCAAACGGGCCGCCAGGCCGGCCGCTGCGTTCAAATCGCTCTCGCGCAGGCGGTTGATCTCGCGAACCATCTCGAACAGTACCGCGCAGGCTTCCGGCGTACCGAAGTCGTCGTTCATCACCTGGGTGAAACGCTCGACGAAGGCTTCGCCGCCCGCCGGCGCCACGCTCGGCAGGCCTTTCAACGCGTGGTAGAAACGCTCCAGGGCGCCCTTGGCGTCCTTGAGGTTGTCTTCCGAGTAGTTGATGGCGCTGCGGTAGTGGCTCGACACCAGCAGGTAACGCACGACTTCCGGATGGTATTTGTCGAGCACGTCGCGAATGGTGAAGAAGTTGTTCAATGACTTGGACATCTTCTCGCCATTGATGCGGATCATGCCGCAATGCATCCACGCGTTGGCGTAGGTCTTGCCGGTGGCCGCTTCGCTCTGGGCGATTTCGTTCTCGTGGTGCGGGAACTCAAGGTCGCTGCCGCCACCATGAATGTCGAAGGTCTCGCCCAAGCAGCAGGTCGACATCACCGAGCACTCGATGTGCCAGCCCGGACGCCCGGCGCCCCACGGCGATTCCCAGCTCGGCTCACCCGGCTTGGCGGCTTTCCACAGCACGAAGTCCAGCGGGTCCTGCTTGGACTCGTCGACTTCGATGCGCGCGCCGATGCGCAGGTCTTCGATTTTCTTGCGCGACAGCTTGCCGTAGCCCATGAACTTGCCGACGCGGTAGTACACGTCGCCATTGCCCGGGGCGTAGGCGTAACCCTTGTCGATCAGGGTCTGGATCATCGCGTGCATGCCCGGGATGTGATCCGTGGCACGCGGTTCCATGTCCGGCTTCTTGATGTTCAGGCGCGCTTCGTCTTCGTGCATCGCCGCGATCATGCGCTCGGTCAAAGCTTCGAACGACTCGCCGTTCTCGTTGGCCCGGTTGATGATCTTGTCGTCAATGTCGGTGATGTTGCGCACATAAGTCAGGTCGTAGCCGCTAAAACGCAGCCAGCGCGTCACCAGGTCGAAAGCAACCATGCTACGGCCGTGGCCCAGGTGGCAGTAGTCGTACACGGTCATGCCGCACACGTACATGCGCACCTTGTTGCCATCGAGCGGCTTGAAGACTTCTTTGCTCTTGGTGAGCGTGTTGTAGATTGTAAGCACGTTATTTCCTTGAATCACTGGCCCCAGGAGTCACGCAGGGTCACGGTACGGTTGAACACCGGCTGACCGGGTTTCGAGTCCTTGATATCCGCGACGAAGTAACCTTCGCGCTCGAACTGGAAACGGTCTTCGGGCTGTGCGTTGCCAAGCGAAGGCTCGGCACGACAACCGGTGAGTACCTGCAGCGAGTCAGGGTTGATGTTGTCCAGGAAACTGGCGCTGTCCTCGGCCTTCTCCGGGTTCGGAGAACGGAACAGGCGATCGTACAGGCGCACTTCGCACTCGACGCTGGCAGCGGCCGGCACCCAGTGGATCACACCCTTGACCTTGCGGCCTTCCGGGTTTTTGCCCAGGGTGTCCGGATCGTACGAGCAGCGCAGTTCGACGATGTTGCCATCGGCGTCCTTGATCGCTTCGTCGGCACGGATCACGTAGCTGCCGCGCAAACGCACTTCGCCGTTCGGTTCCAGGCGCTTGTAGCCTTTTGGTGGCTCTTCCATGAAGTCTTCACGGTCGATGTAGATTTCACGGGCGAACGGCAGGACGCGCACGCCCATGTCTTCTTTCGGATGGCATGGCAGTTCAAGGTTCTCGACCTGGCCTTCCGGGTAGTTGGTGATCACGACTTTCAGCGGACGCAGCACGCACATGGCGCGCGGAGCGCTGTGGTCGAGGTCGTCACGGATGCTGAATTCGAGCATGCCGAAGTCCACCACGCCGTCGGAACGGTTGGTGCCAATCATTTCGCAGAAGTTGCGGATCGACTTCGGCGTGTAGCCTCGGCGGCGGAAGCCCGACAGCGTGGACATGCGCGGATCGTCCCAACCGTTGACGTGGCCCTCGTCCACAAGCTGCTTGAGCTTGCGCTTGCTGGTGATGGTGTAGTTCAGGTTCAGGCGGCTGAACTCGTACTGTCGCGGGTTGGCCGGCACTGGCAGGTTCTCGAGGAACCACTCGTACAGAGGACGGTGGCTTTCGAATTCCAGGGTGCAGATCGAGTGGGTGATGCCTTCGATGGCGTCCGACTGACCGTGGGTGAAGTCGTAGTTGGGGTAGATGCACCACTTGTCACCGGTCTGGTGGTGATGCGCGTGACGGATGCGATACATGATCGGGTCACGCAGGTTCATGTTCGGCGAGGCCATGTCGATCTTGGCCCGCAGCACACGTGCGCCGTCCGGGAACTCACCGGCGCGCATGCGGGCGAACCAGTCCAGGTTCTCTTCAACCGAACGGTCGCGGAACGGGCTGTTCTTGCCCGGCTCGGTCAGGCTGCCGCGGTATTCCTTGGCTTGTTCAGGGGTCAGGTCGTCGACATAGGCCTTGCCGGACTTGATCAGTTCGACGGCCCAGTCGTGCAACTGGTCGAAATACTGCGAGGCATAGCGCACTTCACCGGACCATTCGAAGCCCAGCCATTTGACGTCGCTTTCGATCGCGTCGATGTATTCCTGGTCTTCCTTGGCCGGGTTGGTGTCGTCGAAACGCAGGATCTAGACGCCGCCGAACTCCTGGGCCAGGCCGAAGTTCACACAGATCGACTTGGCGTGGCCGATGTGCAGGTAGCCGTTGGGTTCAGGCGGGAAACGGGTGACGATCTGCGTGTGCTTGCCCGAGTCCAGGTCTGCCTGGATGATCGGCCGCAGGAAGTTGACCGGCACGGCAGGGCCGGTCTTGGCATTCGAGGTAGGGTCGACAGTGGGCTTGCTCATAGGATCCTTGAACGTACAAGTGCGTGGCCGTAATGAAGGCCGGACAAAACAAAGCCGCTA
Source organism: Pseudomonas sp. NPDC087336 (assembly GCF_044744285.1). Taxonomy (NCBI): domain Bacteria; kingdom Pseudomonadati; phylum Pseudomonadota; class Gammaproteobacteria; order Pseudomonadales; family Pseudomonadaceae; genus Pseudomonas; species Pseudomonas sp. NPDC087336. Next base: position 27,280 of record NZ_JBIUYA010000010.1, read on the forward strand.
TCATAGCCGATGCCGTCAAGTACCTGACAGAGCGCACTCTGTAAACCGTCGCATTTAATAGGCCGTAAATAAAAAAACAGCCTCGAAATTCGTGCCTGTCACGCTAAACTGCGCACCTTGGCCGAAGCAGGCTGAACCGGTTGTAGGGCTGAATGTCCCACAACCACGAATTCCTTATAAAGAGTAGCGATCATGACTCAAGTCAAACTGACCACCAACTACGGCGACATCGTCATCGAACTGGACGCGGAAAAAGCGCCAATCACCGCTGCCAATTTCATTGAATACGTTAAAAAAGGTCACTACGAGAACGTCGTGTTCCACCGTGTGATCAAGGGCTTCATGATCCAGGGCGGCGGTTTCGAGCCTGGCATGCAGGAAAAGAAAGACAAGAGCCCGAGCATCCAGAACGAAGCCGACAACGGTCTGAAGAACGAGAAGTACACCGTCGCCATGGCTCGCACCATGGATCCGCATTCGGCATCAGCGCAGTTCTTCATCAACGCCACCAACAACAGCTTCCTCAACCACACTGCCAAGACCGCTCAGGGTTGGGGTTATGCCGTGTTCGGTAAAGTCGTTGCGGGCACCGACGTGGTCGACAAGATCGAAGGCGTTGCAACCACCTCCAAGGCCGGTCACCAGGACGTGCCTAAAGACGACGTGATCATCGAGAAAGCCGAGATCATCGAAGCGTGATACTGCTGATTTCAGACTTGCATCTGGAAGAGGAGCGCCCGGACATTACCCGGGCGTTTCTGGATTTGCTCGCCGGACGCGCCCGTTCGGCGAGTGCTCTCTACATTCTGGGCGACTTTTTCGAGGCGTGGATTGGCGACGATGCCATGACGCCGTTCCAGCGTTCCATCTGCCAGGCCCTGCGCGACTTGAGCGACAGCGGCACGGCGATATTCCTGATGCACGGCAATCGCGACTTCATGTTGGGCAAGGCGTTCTGCAAACAGGCCGGCTGCACCCTGCTGAAAGATCCGAGTGTCGTGCAGTTCAATGGCGAACCCGTGCTGTTGATGCACGGCGACAGCCTCTGCACCCGCGACGAAGCCTACATGAAGCTGCGTCGTTACCTGCGCAACCCGATCACCCTGTTCATCCTGCGGCACTTGCCGCTGCGTACCCGCCAAAAGCTTGCGCGCAAACTGCGCAGTGAAAGCCGTGCGCAGACGCGGATGAAGGCCAATGACATCGTCGATGTCACGCCCCTGGAGATTCCGCGGATCATGCAGCAGTATGGGGTCAAGACCCTGATCCACGGCCATACCCATCGTCCGGCCATCCACAAGTTGCAGCTAGGCGAGCACGCGGCCAGGCGCATTGTGTTGGGGGATTGGGATAAACAGGGTTGGGCGTTGCAGGTGGACGACAGCGGGTTTGCCTTGGCACCGTTCGATTTCACGCCGCCACCGCAACTCGCAGCTCCCACGAATTAACGACCAAACACAAAACCCTGTGGGAGCGGGCTTGCCCGCTCCCACAGGTCTTGTGTTGCTTCAATGCCCGGCAGCCGCCGGCCCCGCCTTGGCCGCAAACGGCGGTTTCGCCAGCCAGACGATCACGATCAACCCCATGAACGCCCACCCCAGCAACGTGAAGTAGTCCACGGTGGAGAGCATGTACGCCTGGCTGGTCAACACATGGTCGAGCTGCGCATACGCCGGGTTGCTCGCACCCCCCAGTGCATGCAGGGCCTCACGGGTTGCAGGCTCATAGGCGCTGATGCTTTCGCTCATGTACGCATGGTGCTGGTCGGCCCGGCGAATCCAGATCCACGTGGTCAACGATGCCGCGAAGCTGCCGCCCAGGGTCCGCAGGAACGTCGCCAGGCCCGCGCCATCGGCGATCTGGCTCGGCGGCAGGTCCGACATCAGGATGCTCAGGGTCGGCATGAAGAACAGCGCCACGCCGATGCCCATGAACAACTGCACCAGGGCGATGTGCTGGAAGTCCACTTCGCTGGTAAAGCCGGCACGCATGAAACAGCTCAAGCCAATGGCCAGGAACGCGATGCCCGCCAACAGACGCAGGTCGAACTTGTGCGCGTACTTGCCGACAAACGGCGACATCAGCACCGGCAGTATCCCGATCGGCGCCACCGCCAGGCCGGCCCATGTTGCCGTATAGCCCATCTGGGTTTGCAGCCATTGCGGCAACATCAGGTTGATCCCGAAGAACCCGGCGTAACCCAACACCAGCACCAGGGTGCCGATGCGGAAGTTGCGGTAGGCAAACAGGCGCAGGTTGACCACCGGGTGTTGGTCAGTCATTTCCCAGATCACGAACACCGCCAGCGCCACCACCGAAATGGCCGCGCCAATAAGGATGAAGTTCGATTCGAACCAGTCGAGGTCGTTGCCCTTGTCGAGGATCATCTGCAACGCTCCGACGCCGATGACCAGGGTGATCAAACCGACGTAATCCATCGGCTGATAGCTGGTTACCACCGGCCGCGCCTTGAGCTGCGAACGCACGACCAGGACCGCGAAGATCCCGATCGGCACGTTGATGAAGAAGATCCACGGCCAGCTGTAGCTGTCGGTGATCCAGCCGCCGAGGATCGGGCCTGCAATCGGCGCCACCACCGTAACCATCGCCAGCAACGCCAGGGCCATGCCGCGCCTGGCGGGAGGATAAATGGCGATCAGCAGCGTCTGGGTCATCGGGTACAACGGCCCGGCCACCAGGCCTTGCAGCACCCGGAAGCCGATCAGTTCCGGCATCGAGGTGGAAATACCGCAGAGAAACGAGGCCAGCACAAACAGCACGGTCGCCCACAGGAACAGCTTCACCTCACCGAACCGCCGGCTGAGCCAGCCAGTCAGCGGCAACGCGATGGCATTGCTCACCGCGAAAGACGTGATGACCCAGGTGCCCTGCTCCGAACTCACCCCCAGGTTGCCGGAAATCGTCGGCAGTGCCACGTTGGCGATGGTGGTGTCGAGCACCTGCATGAAGGTCGCCAGCGACAGGCCAATGGTGCTCAGCACCAGGCTTGGAGGCGTGAAAGACGCGTTATTGCTCATCGCGAATCCTTTGAAACTCAGGTTGCACCGCGCCTATTACAGACGCAGTTGACCCTGTGGGAGCGAGCTTGCTCGCGATGGCGGTATTAGATTCAACATCCATGTTGACTGACCGGACGCAATCGCGAGCAAGCTCGCTCCCACAGGGGGGGGGCGGTGTGATGGCGAATCAGCGATGCACGGTCTTGCTGACCGCGGCGCTGTTGTCATGGATCAGTTGGGTAATCATGGCGTCGGCCTCGGTCAACTGGCGGTCATAGATGCCGGTGCTGAACGACGCCTTTTGCGGCGGCTGTTGCGCCAGCACCGGGCCGCTCTGGTCACGCAGGTTCACCTCGACCACGGTCGACAGGCCAACACGCAAGGGATGTTCGGCCAGCTCCTGAGCGTTGACATGGATCCGCACTGGCACCCGCTGCACGATCTTGATCCAGTTGCCCGTGGCGTTCTGCGCCGGCAGCAAGGCAAACGCGCTACCGGTGCCAGCGCCAAGGCTGTCGATGGTGCCGCTGTATTTCACGCTGCTGCCGTAGAGATCGGCTTCGATCTCCACCGGTTGGCCGATACGCATGTCACGCAGCTGGGTTTCCTTGAAGTTGGCGTCGATCCACAACTGATCCAGCGGAATCACCGCCATCAGCGCCTCCCCCGGCTGCACCCGTTGTCCCAGTTGCACACTGCGCTTGGCCACATAGCCGGTGACCGGCGCGATCAGGGTGCTGCGGGCGTTGTTCAGGTAGGCCTGGCGCAATTGCGCAGCGGCGGCCATCACGTCCGGGTGCGAGGAAACCACGGTGTCATCCACCAGAGCACTGGAGGTCTTGAGCTTCTGTTGCGCATTGGCCAGGGCGTTTTGTGCCGAGGTCAGGTCGTCACGGGCGTGGGACAGCTCCTCCTGGGAAATCGCCCCGCCGACGGCGAGATTTTTCCGCCGGTTGAAGTTGTCCTGGGCTTTCTGCACTTCGGCTTGCTGGGCGTTGACCTGGGCTTTCATGCCGTCGACGTCGCTGTACAGGCCGCGGACCTGACGCACGGTGCGGGCCAGGTTGGCCTGGGCGCTTTGCAGGCCGACCTCGGCATCGTTCGGGTCGAAGTTCACCAGCACCTGGCCTTCGTGGACCAGATCGCCATCATCGGCGCCGATGCTGACGACGGTGCCGGTGACCAGCGGGGTGATTTCCACCACGTTGCCATTCACATAGGCGTCGTCGGTGCTTTCGCTCCAGCGCCCGTAAAACTCGTGGTAGGCCCAGACGCCCGCGCCGCCCAGCGCGACCACCACGGCCAGGGCCAGCAGCATGAACTTGCGCTTGCCCGAATCGGGATTGACCGGGGTGTTTTCAGCAATTGGCGTTGTATCGGCAGTGGCCATGACAAATTCCTTGAATTAGTGGGTCAGCGTGGCGGGCGCGGTATTGGCCGAGGCAATGGCCTCAGGCTGGAAACCGCCGCCCAGCGCCTGTACCAGTTGGATCGACAGGTCGATCTGCTCGGCATTCAGGTTGGCCAGCTGGCGCTGAGCCTGGAGCAATTGCTGCTCGATGCTGAGCACGTCCAGGTAGTTACCGATGCCGGAACCGTAACGCTGGACCACGGTGTTGTAGGAATCCTGGGCAATGTCGGTGGCGTGTTGCTGGGCTGTGATCTGCCGCCCGATGTCACGCAACTGGTTGATGCTGTCGCTGACGTCGCCCAGAGCCCTGACCAGGATTTTGTTGTACTGCGCCACCGCCAGGTCGTAGTCGGCGTCGCGGGAATCGAGGTCGGCGCGTAGACGGCCACCGTCGAAAATCGGCACGGAAATCGTGGGTGCGACATTGAAGAAGCGGCTGGCCGAACCAAACATCGCATCCCCCAACAGTGATTCGGCACCGGCCGCGGCGCTGAGGTTCAAGTTCGGATAGAACTGCGTTTTGCCGGCATCGATATTCTTGCTCGCCGCCTCGACCCGCCAGCGCGCGGCCACCAGGTCCGGACGACGTCCGAGCAGTTCGGCCGGCAGCACCGACGGCAAGGCCACGGCGCCTGGCTTGAGAATGTTCGGCCGGGTGATTTCATTGCCGCGATCCGGGCCTTTGCCAAGCAGCACGGCCAGGGCAATTTTGGCGCTTTGCAGGCGCTTCTCGGCATCGATCAGATTGGCCTGGGAGGTGGCTTCCAGGCTTTCGGTCTGCTGGAACTGGTACTGGCTGTCGATCCCGGAACTCAGGCGGCGCTGGCTCAGATCAAGCATTTGCCGGGTGCGCTTGAGGTCTTCGGCGGACAGGTCATGGACAATGTGCGCCTGCCCCAGGTCGCTGTAGGCACGGGCCACGTCAGCGGACAAGGTCAACTGCGCAGCCTGCTGGTCGACTTCGGCGGCACGGGCCTGGCCCAGCGCCGCTTCCCAGGCATCACGCTGACCGCCCCAAAGGTCGAAGTTGTAATTGAAGATGGCGCTGATGTTGCGCACGGTGGAGTAATTGTCGCCCTGCCCCAGCGGATCCTGGTCCCGGGCCAGACGCGAACGGCTGACGCCGGCGCTGGCATCCAGGGTCGGCATCCGCGCGGCGTCGGCGGCGTAGGCAGCGGCGCTGGCCTGGTGGGCGCGGGCGTCGGCGATCTGCATGTCGGGGCTGTCGTGCAGGGCTTCGCGGATCAGGCCGTCGAGCTGCGGATCGCCGAGGCTTTTCCACCAGTCGCTTTTCGGCCAAGTGGCCTGCGACAGCGTCACGCCGCTGAGGGATTGCCCGGCCTTGAGGTTCTTCGCCTCGAGACTGACGCCTTCGGTGGTCAGCCCACTGTAGCTGGCGCAACCGGCCAGGCTCATGGCCAACAGCACCAGGCTCAGGCCGGTGCGCAAGAATTTAATGCTCATTGGTCACCTACCCGCAGCAGGGTGATCGAGTCACCGGCCGCCACCAGGATTTTCTTCAGGATCGACTCCAGGGTTTTCAGTTCTTCCGGAGTGATGGCCCCGGCCAGTTCATTCATGGCGTCGGCGCCGATGTGCGGCAGGCGATCGGCCAGTTTCTGGCCCTCCTCCGTCAGCACCAACTGCACCTGACGACGGTCTGCCTCGGAGCGCTGGCGTGCGAGAAATCCTTTCTGTTCCAGACGATCGAGCATGCGGGTCATCGAACCGCTGTCCAGGGACAGGTGCCGACACAGCTCACCCGGCGAATCGACGCCGAACTGGGCCATGATGATCAACACCTTGAACTGCGCCGCGGTGATGCCGTGGGGTTCCATGTGCGTATCGATAATCCGGTCCTTGAGCAGCGCCGCGCGCCCGAGCAGGAGGCCGAGGTGGCAATTGTGGAAATCGTCTGGCGTGAAATGCTTCATCTGAACACCAATTAGCTGCCTAAGCAGTGAATGTATGTCGAGATGTTACTGCCTAGGCAGTCAATGTCAACGTAATTGTTAGGCTGCTTAGCAATTGCTTGACCAATGGCGTCGGTTATTGGGGCGGATTTATCGATGCCATCGCCCGCAAAACCTGCGGCACAGCTGGCAGCCAAACTACCCAACTGGTTAAACTATGCCGCCGCGGCTCAAGGGGCCGGACTGAAGATCACGGGGACATCACAGTGGCCGCTCGACCACCCAAGCATTCGCGACTCAAACCGCGCTGGCCGGCGTTGTGCCGCCTCTTTGGCAAGGTATCGGCCGCGCCTGACCGTCACTGCGCGAATGCGCGGGTCATTCACGACTACTTTCACCAAAAGGCCTGTTCCCAGGGCTACACCCTCAGCCATAGCCAGCAACGGGTAATCGACTGCATGGCGCAGCATGCATCAAAGCTGCTGGGCACAACGGGCAAGACACTGCCCGGGCTTTACCTGCACGGCGCCGTTGGGCGTGGCAAGAGCTGGCTGCTCGACGGTTTTTTCCAGGCGATCCCCCTTGCCCAGAAGCAGCGCCTGCACTTCCACGGTTTTTTTGCCCGCCTGCACGAGGGCATGTTCAGCCATCGCGACCAACCAGATGCGCTGGCGACCACGCTGGATGAATTGTTGAGCGATTGCCGGGTGCTGTGTTTCGACGAGTTTCACGTCCATGACATCGGTGACGCGATGCTCATCACGCGACTGTTCAAGGCACTGTTCCACCGCGGGATCCTGCTGCTGGTCACTTCCAATTACGCGCCGGAAGGCCTGTTGCCCAACCCGCTTTACCATGCGCGCTTCAAACCGGTGATCGACCTGATCAATGCGCGCATGCAAGTCATGGAAGTCGGCGGGCCCCACGACTACCGCAGTCAGGCCAGACACCATGCGCACCAGTTGTTCACCCAGGGCCGCTACGTCTGGCCCGCCACGTTGGCGCAACGCCAGGCATCGAACCTGCCAGGGCCGAACGGACCGGCCATTGCCCTGCCCGTCGGTACTCGCCATCTAGCGGCCCGCTACTGCGAAGGACGCACCGTCGGCTTTACCTTCAGCGACCTGTGCGACCACCCCACTGCGGTCATGGATTACCTGGAACTGTGCCGACGCTTCGATCACTGGATCATCGACGACCTGCCCGACCTCGCCGACTGCCCGATTGCCGCCCAGCAGCGCTTCATCAACCTGGTCGACGTTCTGTATGACCAGGACAAGCACCTGACATTGCTGGGCCAGCGCTCCCTGCGCGAAAGCCTGGGCGGTGATGCCATCGACCTGGCGCGCACGCGTAGCCGGTTGGGGCAATTGGTGGAGGTAAGGGAGGGGATTTGAGTCGGGAAAATTTTCTGGGGATTGAAGAAAAAGATCGCAGCCTGCGGCAGCTCCTGAGCCCCCACCACTCGGTGCCTCGCTAGGGCTCGGCATGCCATAACGAAGGCATTGCTCCGTGGGTCGCCGCGATGGGCCATCCATGGCCCAGTGAACACGTGATCGTTCCCACGCTCTGCGTGGGAATGCATCCTGTGACGCTCCGCGTCACCGTTTTGCAGGGCTCACGTCATGCGTCGACAGCGGAACGCGGAGCGTCCCTGGCGGCATTCCCACGCGGAGCGTGGGAACGATCACATCGCGTACAGGCCTGCAATCAGGTCGGCTTTAAGGCCGCCTCGTTTTGGCTGTTGATCTTGCCCTGGCTTTTGATTTTCTTGCCCCATCGAGAGGCTTCGTTCCGGTTCTGCGCAGTGGCGGGCCCACGGAGCAGGACCGGAGCGAGGGTACCCCGAGCCTCGGCGAGGGGCCGAACGCCAGGGGCAAGAGCCCTTGGTTACTTGGGGCTCTTCCAAGTGACTCGCTGTAAGAGCGAAACCCTAAATGGCCGTTACCGCAGGAATGGATATGTACGCAGTCAACAAAACATAGGTCGGCTGTCAGGCCGCCTTCGCCGGCAAGCCTGGCTCCTACAGGATGTTTTTTCAGTGGCCGTGAGGGCGCAAATCAACCGGCCAGGCCGACAAACATATCCTGCACGTCGTCATGGTTATCGAGGCCTTCGAGGAACGCTTCGACTTCAGCCATCTGCTCATCGCTCAGGCCACTGACCGGGTTCTTCGGCTGGTAGCCCAACTTGGCCGACAACACGGTGAAACCTTGCTCGGGCAGGGCTTTTTGTACCGCATCCAGGTCCGTAGGTTCGGTCAGGAACAGCGTTGCGCCGTCTTCGCCCGGCTCGAAATCCTGGGCACCGGCTTCGATCGCGGCCATCTCCGGATCGGCGTCCGGGGTGTCTGGCGCAGCCTCGATCATGCCCACGTGGTTGAAGTCCCAGGCCACCGAGCCGGAAGCGCCGAGTTGGCCCTTGCGGAAGGCGACGCGGATTTCAGCGACGGTACGGTTGATGTTGTCCGTCACGCACTCGACGATCAGCGGCACCTGGTGCGGCGCGAAGCCTTCATAGGTCACGCGATGGTATTGCACGGTTTCGCCCAGCAGACCGGCGCCTTTCTTGATGGCGCGATCCAGGGTTTCCTTGGGCATCGAGGCCTTTTTCGCCTGTTCGACCACCAGACGCAGGTGTGCGTTGGTGGCGGTATCGGCACCGTTGCGCGCAGCAATGGTGATTTCCTTCACCAGTTTGCCGAAGATCTTGCCCTTGGCGTTGGCTGCCGCTTCTTTGTGTTTAACCTTCCACTGTGCGCCCATTACTCACTCTCTTGTCTATGGCGCCGAAACATCTATTGGCCGACGCATGCCGCCAAGTTTATACGGCCTAAAGTTGGCAATCGACCAAAAAATCTCAGGCTCAACCACGGATCGACATCTTTACCGATGGTTGTAGGGCGATTCTGAAATTTCAGTTGGCGATGTCCACAAGGCATGCGGGTTTCGTACTCTCTGCGGCCGTACTCCCTGGCAGAAGCGCATTCGATGCATAACGACAAGGAAAGTCCCTTCACCCTGACACTTCTCGATGACCACCTGACTTTGCAAGTAGTGCAGTTCAGTGGACGTGAGGCCCTCAACCAACCCTATCGATTCGATATCGAAGTGATCGGCCTGGTGCCGGCCCTCAACCTCGAACGGCTGCTGCGACAACCGGCACTGCTCGACCTTGGGCAAGGCCAGGGCATCCATGGCGTGCTGCACAGCGCCAGCTGCGAACATCGAGGGCGCGGCCGGGTCGGCTATAAACTGGTCCTGGTGCCCGCCCTTCAAGCGCTGGATCGACACCGATCGCGGCGGGTCTTCCAGCGCCTCAGCGTGCCCATGATCCTGCGTCTGCTGCTGGAGGAGCATGACCTGCACGCCGACAGCTATCGCCTGGAACTGGCAGACGGACACTATCCCCTGCGGCCTTTTTGCATCCAGTACGAGGAAACCGACCTGGCCTTGCTGCAGCGCCTGTGCGAGGAGGAAGGCATTCACTATCACTTCGAACATTCCCGCCACGGTCATGTACTGGTGTTGGCCGACGACAACATGAGTTTTCCCCAGGAGCCGCTGCTGATGCCTTTCCATGGCGATGAGACAGGCGAAAGCACTGCACCTGTGATCAGCGAGCTGTTCCAGCGCCATGACTCACAAGTCGTTTACCCACGAATGGAGGCGAAAAATCGCGGTGTTCAGATCGATGAAGCCGCGGCCAATCACGCTTTTTCCTACACGTGTGCACCCCACCCTTCCCAAGAGCAGCGTCATCGAGATCAACTTGAGCGCCGCGATCTGCAGCGTATGCGTTGCCAGCAATTGCAGCTCCACGGTCGAAGCAATCAGTGTCTGTTACGTAGCGCACACATCGTGCAGGTGGCCGACCATCCCGTGCCGGGGTTCAACGACCAATGGCTGGTCTGCCAGGCTCGGCATCAAGGCCAGCAGGGTTCGATCCTGTCTGAGGACAGCATTGTCCGGCGCTATCGCAATCAGTTCACGGCCATTCCCTGGTCGACGGTGTTTCGCCCCCCCCTGGACCAGGCCAGGCCGCGCATCCCCGGTTTCCAGCCTGCCCGGGTCTGCGGCCGGGCCGGGCAGCAGGCGCAACAGGATGATCAAGGTCGCCTGCAGGTGAGTGTGTGGCCCGACACGGATGTCGATCCCGAGGCGGCCAAAGGCCTGTGGCTACCCGTCGCGCTGGCAACGCCCCAGGTCCCGGGGCAAGAGGTCCCGCTGCCAATGGCCGGCAGCGACGGCTGGGTCAGTTTTCTCGACAGCGACCCGGACCGTCCGGTGTTCTGCGCCAGCAGTGGGCAGCGCCGCCGCCCGCCAGCGGAACGCGCCGACACCCCGCGCAGTGACACCGGCCTGCTGCTCGACTGGTTGATCAGTCGCACCGACCCCGCGCCCTGAGCATCAGCCCCGGTTACCGGACCCTTCAGGTACGCAGGGTTTTTATGATTATCGCCTGGTTCGGTACGCAGGCATGCTGGGTACCCTGGCTCCCGGGGCGGCTGTTCCAGTGCGGGATCAGCACCAGGGCAGAGAACATCGCGCAGCCGGCAAAGACGATGAAGACGGTCACGGTGTCGAAGTAGCCTGGCAGCAATCCGCCAAGAATCGCCCCGATCGAACCGCAACCGTTGACGAAACCCGCCGCCGTGGCGCCGGCCCTGGCGGTGCCGAAATCGATGGCGGCCGCACCGCTGATCATTGAGTCAGGTCCGTAGAGCGTCAGGCCCATGACGAACAGCAGGGCCACCACCAGCACCACACTACCGCTGTGCAGTGCGCCCATGAAAAACGCCAGGGACAGGGTCAGTGCCAACAGGCTGAGCACGCAGGCCGGCATGCGCCGGGCGCCGAACAGTTTGTCCGAGGCCAGGCCGATCATGATCGGCCCGAGCAAGCCGGCCAGTTCGAACGCGGTGGGAATGATCGCCGCGCCGACCTTGCCCACCGAGGGCATCTGTTCGAAAACGATCACCGGGCCCCAGAGCAGAATCGCGTAGCGCGCCGGCTTGAGCATGAAATACGCCAAGCCCAGCACCAGCACCGTGCGGTTGCGCAGGATGTCCTTCAACGGCTCCCACAGGCTGATCTTGCTTTGGGCATGGGCCTGCTCAGCGGTCAGCTCAGGCTCCGGCTCAACCGCCGGCAAGCCGACGTCTTGCGGTTTATTGCGTTGGAAAATAAAAAACAGCACGGCGACCAGCCCAACCACCGCCGCGCTGGAAATGAACGCCGCATGCCAGCTGCCGATCAGCGTATAGGCCCACCAACCGGCAAATGGCGATGCCACCAGGCCGCCGAAGGCGTAGCAGGAACTCCACAATCCCAATACCTGCCCGCGCTGTTGGGCGGGAAAGAAACTGCCGAGGTTCTTGCACAACCCCGACCACCCGGTGGACTGCGCCAGGCCTTGAATCAGCATGCAGGTGGCGAAGATCGGCACGGTGGCGAAACTGCCCATCACCAGCGCCGCCGCCGCGGAAATCAGCAAGCCACCCAGCACCACCACCCGCGGCCCGAAGCGGTCGGCCAGGATGCCCCAAGTGAATTGGCCAATGGCGTAGGCGGTGAGGTAAATCGCGTCGAGATTGGCCATGGTCATCTTGTCGAGCATGAAGGTCGGATCTTCGCCGATGCCGAGCTTGGCCACGGAAAACGCTTTGCGGGTGAAGTAGAACGCGGCGTAGGCGAGCCAGGTGATCGCGAAGATCTGCACGCGCCAACGCTTGAGGGTGCCGAAGTGCTGGTTCATTGTGGTTCTGACCTCAGGGTCTGAGTGTGCCGGCAGATGTAAAAAAACGCCTGTATTCTTATTGTTGAGCACTGCGAAATCGCCTTGTCCCTGTAGGCGATTGCGGTCAGATGAGTCCTGTGGTTATACGTACAGGCTCATGGCACCCGCGCTGTTCGACTGAGCAGTCACGGAGCCTGAGGTGGATAAAAACAATTAATGTTTAATAAGTGAAATCGATTTATCGTATTTCCAAAATAAGCACTGCTTGTTACTGGAGACGCCCATGTCGGTTTCCCACGCCCAACTCAAAGCTTTTCACGCCGTAGCCGTGCATGGAAGCTTCACCAAAGCCGCCGAGCGGTTGTTTCTCACCCAGCCAGCGATTTCCGACCAAGTGCGCAAACTCGAAGAGCGCTACGGTGTGTTGCTGTTCCACCGCAACAAACGCTCTGTACGCCTCACCGACCTGGGCGAGCGCTTGTTGAGCGTCACCCAGAAACTGTTCGTGATCGAAGCCGAGGCCCAGGAATTGTTGCAGGACTCCCAGGCATTGCAGACCGGCAGCCTGATTCTGGCGGTGGATGCGCCGGTGCATGTACTGCCACAGATCGCCCGGTTCTGCGAACGCTACCCCGGCATCAGCGTGAAGATCGAAACCGGCAACACCGATGAGTCGCTGTTCCGACTGTTCAACTATCAAGCCGACCTGGCGTTGCTCGGCCGCGAGGTGAGCGACGAGCGATTGATCTCGCTGCCCCTGCGCAATGACCCGATGGTGGCGTTCGTGTCGCGCAATCATCCGTGGGCGGACCGCCAATCCATCACCCTGGCAGACCTGGACGACACGCCGCTGGTGTTGCGGGAAATCGGTTCGGTGACCCGCCAGACCCTGGAGGAAGAAATGGCCGGCGCCGGGTTCCGCATTCGCCCGGCGATCCAGGTCGAAGGTCGGGAAGCCGCGCGTGAGGCGGTGGTGGTGGGGATCGGGATTGGCGTGGTGTCGGCGGCAGAATTCGGCGCCGACTCGCGGGTGTGCGCGCTGCCGATCACCGATTGCAAACGGCGGCTGACGGAAACGCTGGTGTGTTTGCGCGAACAGAGCTCGCGACGGATTGTGGCGACGTTTCTGCAGATGGTGCGCGAAAGCCTGGTGTAAGCAGGTCCGGCCCCATCGCGGGCAAGCCCGCTCCCACAGGGTTTTGTGATTGCCGCATGATTTGGGCATAGCAAAAATCCTGTGGGAGCGTGGCTTGCCCGCGATGGCCGCGACTCGGTCTATCTGCCTGGCGCCAATCCGAAAAACGCCTGAATCAAACGCAAATCCCGCCGCCGCTCCATGCACCCCATCATGTGCCGATTGACCAACCCCTCGCCGATGATCGGCACCGCCGTCACCCGCGGGTCATGGCTGACCTCCACCGACGACACCACGCCCACCCCCAACTCGGCAGCGACCGCCTCGGTCACCGCTTCCCGGCTGTCCAGCTCCAGGAGCACCCGCGGATTGACCTTCGCCTGGACGCAGGCGGCATCGAAGGTGCGTCGGGTGATCGAACTCGGTTCACGCAACACCATGATCACCTGGTCCAGCTCCTTGAGCGGCACGCCTTTGGTCCGCCGCGCCCAAGGATGCCCCTGCGTCACCAGCGCGCAAATCCGCGATTCGCTCAGGGCTTGCAAGTGCAGGCCCTTGCGCGGCTCGACCTCGGTCAATACCGCCACGTCGGCATGCTCGGACAACAGCGCCGCCAGGGTTTCCTGGGCGTTACCGAGGCGCAGGTTCACGGTGATGCCGGGATAACGCGCACGCAGGCTCGCGAGCATCGGCATGACCATGTGCGGGCCGTCCGCCGCTACTTCCAGGCGCCCGGTCAGTAACTGCCGGTTGGCCTCCAGCATCGCTTGCGCCTCCTCGGCCAGGCCGAACATCGCCCGGGTGATCGACGCAAGCTTGGTGCCCTCCTCCGTCAGTTCCACCCTGCGGGCGGTGCGGCGCAACAGGGTGATCTGGTAGTGCTCCTCCAGCGCCTTGATGTGCCCGGTGACCGCCGGTTGGCTGATGAACAGCCGCGCGGCAGCCCGAGTGAAACTGCCCTCCCGGGCCACGGCATCGAAAGCGCGGAGCTGAAACAGATTCATGAATAACTCTCACTGATGGCTGGCATAACAACAAACAATTTGATTGATATCTCGGCAAATTGCAATTTAAGCCCCGTAGCTTCATCCCATCGATTGCGAGGACACGAGAATGAGTACTGCCGCCCCCATCCTGCTCACCCCCGGCCCGTTGACTACTTCGGCCCGCACCCGCCAGGCGATGATGGTTGACTGGGGTTCATGGGATGACCGTTTCAACCAGCTGACCGCCAGCCTCTGCGAACAACTGCTGGCGATCATCAACGGCGCGGCCACCCACCACTGCGTGCCCCTGCAAGGCAGCGGCACCTTCGCCGTCGAAGCGGCGATCGGTACGCTGGTGCCACGCGACGGCAAGGTCCTGGTGCTGATCAACGGCGCCTACGGCAAGCGCCTGGCGAAGATCTGCGACGTGCTGGGGCGCTCGTTCAGCACGTTCGAAACCGCCGAAGACGAACCGACCACCGCCGCCGACGTCGACCGTCTGCTGCGGGCCGATGGCGGCATCACCCACGTTGCACTGATTCACTGCGAAACCAGCACCGGCATCCTCAATCCGCTGTCGGACATCGCCCAGGTGGTCGCACAACACGGCAAACGCCTGATCATCGATGCCATGAGTTCCTTCGGCGCGCTGCCGGTGGACGCCCAACAAGTGCCGTTCGATGCGCTGATCGCCGCTTCCGGCAAATGCCTGGAAGGCGTGCCGGGCATGGGTTTCGTTTTCGCTCGCAAAGAATCCCTGGCCAACGCCGCCGGCAACTCGCACTCCCTGGCGATGGACCTGCACGACCAGCACACCTACATGGCCAAGACCGGGCAATGGCGCTTCACCCCGCCGACCCACGTGGTTGCCGCGCTGCACGAAGCCCTGCTGCAATACAACGAAGAAGGCGGCCTGCCAGCCCGGCACCAGCGCTATGCCGCCAACTGCCAGGCCCTGATGGAAGAGATGGCCACCCTTGGACTGCGCAGCTTCCTGCCAGCCGCCATCCAGGCGCCGATCATCGCCACCTTCCACGCCCCGAAAGATCCGCGTTATCAGTTCAAGGAGTTCTACGAGCGGGTCAAGGCCAAGGGTTACATCCTCTACCCCGGCAAGCTGACCCAGGTCGAGACGTTCCGCGTCGGGTGTATCGGCCATGTGCAACCGGCGAAAATGCGCGAAGCGGTGGCGGCGATTGCCGAAGTGCTGCGCGAGATGGAAGTACTCGAGATCTGATTTTGCGAACGCCCCCTACAAGGATCAAAAACATGAACTACACCAACCCAACCAAACTGCAAGCCGCCATCCTCGACTGGGCCGGCACCGTGGTCGACTTCGGCTCGTTCGCGCCGACGCAGATTTTCGTCGAGGCCTTCGCCGAGTTCGACGTCCAGGTCTCCATCGAAGAGGCCCGTGGCCCGATGGGCATGGGCAAGTGGGACCACATCCGCACCCTGTGCGACCAGCCGCAAGTCGCCGAGCGCTATCGCAACGTATTCGGCCGTACGCCGACCGACGATGACGTCACGGCCATCTACCAGCGCTTCATGCCACTGCAGATCGAGAAAATCGCCGAGCACTCGGCGCTGATTCCCGGCGCCCTGGACACCATCGCCAACCTGCGCCAACAGGGGATCAAGATTGGCTCCTGCTCCGGTTATCCGAAACAGGTCATGGATAAAGTCGTCGAGCTGGCCGCCACCAACGGCTACGTGGCCGACCACGTGGTCGCCACCGATGAAGTGCCGAACGGCCGCCCATGGCCAGCCCAGGCGTTGGCGAACGTGATCGCCCTGGGCATCGACGATGTTGCCGCCTGCGTGAAGATCGACGACACCGTGCCGGGTATTCTCGAAGGCCGTCGTGCCGGCATGTGGACCGTGGCGTTGATCTGCTCGGGTAACGCGCTGGGCCTGGACTACGAAGGCTACCGTGCCTTGGACAGCGTCACGCTGGACAGCGAACGCAAGCGCATCCACGCCCTCTTCGAAGGCTCGCGCCCGCACTACATGATCGACACCATCAGCGATTTGCCAGAAGTGATTGCCGACATCAACAAGCGCCTGGCCAAAGGCGAAATGCCGCAATCCAGCTGATCGCAAAATACGCACAGCTACTGTAGGAGCGAGCAAGCTCGCTCCTACAGTGGGTATGCGTTTTTGCTGTCAGTTACCTGAACAGAGCAATCAGCGTCATTGAGTCACAGGCAAGTGCGGTGAAACGGGATTACAGTTAAAGAACACCGTCGATCAAGTATGGTGGCTTCAAACCGGACCTGTGAGGAACACCGTATGCCGTGGAAAAACTCCGATTCGCGCTACAGCACCGTCTCGATCGCGCTGCACTGGTTGATGCTGGTCCTGCTGGCGCTGGTTTACGCCTGTATCGAATTGCGCGGCCTCTTTCCCAAGGGGAGCGGTGGTCGAACGCTGATCGTGGAGTCGCATTTCATGCTTGGCCTGACCGTGTTCGTGCTGGTCTGGCTACGCTTGTTCGCCCGCAGCCTCGGCCCGGCACCCCAGATCTTTCCGGCTTCGCCTCGGTGGCAAACGGTGCTGGCCAGGTTGATGCACTGGGCGCTGTACCTTTTCATGATCGCCATGCCGATTCTTGGCTGGCTGGTCACCAGCGCCAAAGGTAACCAGGTGATGTTCTACGGTTTCGACCTGCCCCTGCTGGTCGCGCAAAACAAGGACCTGGCCAAGCAGATCCAGGGCTGGCACGAGCTCGGTGGCACCCTCGGCTACTGGCTGATCGGCCTGCACGCCGTCGCCGGGCTATATCACCACTATGTGGTGGGCGATAACACCTTGCTGCGGATGATGCCCAAGCGGGTCAACAGCAACACCTGAGACCCCTATCAGATTTGTGGATTGAATCCCCGGCGACCCTGCAACCCGCCGGTATGAATAAATATCAGCCGCGTGCCCGGAGCAAACTTCCCCGCCTCAACCTGCTGCCTGAGCGCCAGCAACGCCTTGCCGGTATACAGCGGCTCCAGCGTTATGCCGCTGGCTTGCTCGGTCTGCTCGATGAATTCGATCAACAGCGGGTCGACCTTGGCAAAGCCACCCCGGCTGGCGTCGAACAGTTCGTAAGACGGGTCATTCACCCCCGCCTGCTCGACCATGCGCTCGACCTGCCGTGCAACACCGTGATCACCAGGCACCGCCAGGGCGCCGTAGACCGGGTGCTCCCCCGCTTCGGCCATGACCAGGCCGGCCAGGGTCGTGCCGGTCCCACAGGCCAGCCACCAACCGTCGTAGTCGCTCCAGCCCAAGCCATCCAGTTGCCTGCAGGCCAATGCCTTGAGCTGCACGCAGCCCTGGGCTCCCGGCAAACCGCCGCCGCCTTCCGGGACCGCAAGCAGATCGGGATACTGCGCCTGCCAAGGCTCCCAGAAACCCGCCTCATGCCGCGCCCGATAGCCGCCAAAACCCAGCCAGTGCAGTTGCATGCCGAACGCCTGCAAATCATTCACCGTCGGCGTTTGCTGAGAGTGCCCGCGCAACAGGCCGACCGTGGCAAAACCGAATCGCTTGCCGGCAGCGGCCAGCGCATGCAGGTGATTGGAATGCGCGCCACCGAGGCTGATGATGCCCTTGGCGCCTGCATGGTCAGCGGCCTTGAGGTGTTCGGTGAGCTTGAACCACTTGTTGCCGCTGATCAGCGGGTCGATCTGGTCCAGGCGCAGGACGGCGAGCTCGATGTTGGCGCGGGCTAGCCAGTCGAGGTGGAGAGGGTCGAGAGGGGCTTGGGGGAGCCAGTTTGCGGGAGGAGAAAGCATTGATGCCGACTCAGGGTAAAGAGCCGGCATCTTAGCAGCTTGTAGGAGCGAGGCTTGCCCGCGAACGAGGCGCCGCGGTCTATCTGTTAGACCGCGTCATCGTTCTTCGCCGGCAAGCCTGGCTCCCACAAGACCAAATTACAGCTCAGCCGCCAACCGCGACCCCTGATTGATCGCCCGCTTGGCATCCAGCTCCGCCGCGACATCCGCGCCGCCGATCAGATGCACGTTCTGCCCCGCCGCCACCAGGCTGTCCTGCAACTCGCGCAACGGGTCCTGCCCGGCGCAGATCACGATGTTGTCCACCGCCAGCACCTGCGGCTCGCCGGTTTCGCCGATGCGGATGTGCAGGCCTTGATCGTCGATCTTCAGGTATTCGACGCTGTTGAGCATCTGCACATGCTTGTTCTTCAGACCGGTGCGGTGAATCCAGCCGGTGGTCTTGCCCAGGCCGTCGCCAACCTTGGATTTCTTGCGTTGCAGCAGGAACACTTCGCGGGCCGGCGCATGGGGTGCCGCCTTGATCCCCGCGACACCGCCGCGTGCTTCAAGGTGCGTATCGATGCCCCACTCCTTCCAGAACTCATCGCGGTTCAGGCTGGTGGCCTCGCCCTGGTGAACCAGGAACTCCGAGACGTCAAAACCGATACCGCCGGCACCGATCACCGCGACACGCTTGCCTACCGGTTTGCGCTCAAGCAGCACGTCCAGGTAGCTCAGCACCTTGGCATTCTCCACCCCCTCGATCGCCGGCAACCGTGGCGCAATGCCGGTGGCCAGGATGATCTCGTCGTAGCCGCCCTCGACAAGCCTGGCCACATCGACACGGGTGTTCAGGCACACCTCGACGTTGGTGGTCTGCAGTTTGCGGCCGAAGTAACGCAGGGTCTCGAAGAACTCTTCCTTGCCCGGCACCCGTTTGGCGACGTTGAACTGGCCGCCGATTTCGCTGGCCGAATCAAACAGCGTCACTTCATGGCCACGCTCGGCCGCCACGGTCGCGGCGGACAGGCCGGCAGGCCCGGCACCGACCACGGCGATTTTCTTGATCTGCTGCACCGGCACATAGTTGAGTTCGGTTTCGTGGCAGGCACGCGGGTTGACCAGGCAACTGGTCAACTTGCCACCGAAGGTGTGGTCCAGGCAGGCCTGGTTGCAACCGATGCAGGTGTTGATTTCATCGGCGCGGCCTTCAGCGGCCTTGTTGACGAAATCCGGGTCGGCGAGGAACGGCCGCGCCATGGACACCATGTCGGCATCGCCCTCGGCGAGAATCTGCTCGGCGACCTCCGGGGTGTTGATGCGGTTGGTGGTGATCAGCGGAATGTTCACGGAGCCGCGCAGCTTGGCCGTGACCTTGCTGAAGGCCGCGCGCGGCACTTTGGTGGCAATGGTCGGAATCCGCGCTTCGTGCCAGCCGATACCGGTGTTGATAATCGTCGCACCGGCCTGCTCGATGGCCTTGGCCAACAGCACGATTTCGTCCCAGCTGCTGCCGCCTTCGACCAGATCGAGCATCGACAGGCGGAAAATGATGATGAAGTTCGGGCCAACCGCCTCACGCACACGGCGCACGATCTCCACCGGCAGGCGCATGCGGTTTTCGTAGCTGCCGCCCCAGCGGTCGGTACGGTGGTTGGTGTGGGCGGCGAGGAACTGGTTAATGAAGTAACCTTCGGAGCCCATGATCTCGACACCGTCGTACTCGGCCTGCTGGGCCAGGGTCGAGCAGGTGACGAAATCGCTGATCTGCTTCTCGATGCCTGCCTCGTCCAACTCTTTAGGCTTGAACGGGTTGATCGGCGCCTGGATCGCGCTTGGCGCGACCTGTTTCGGGCTGTAGGCATAACGACCGGCGTGGAGGATCTGCATGCAGATCTTGCCGCCCGCCTCGTGCACCGCGCGGGTGACGATGCGGTGCTTGAGCGCTTCTTCCTCGGTGGTCAGCTTGGCCGCGCCGGAATACACACCGCCCTCGTCGTTCGGACCGATGCCCCCGGTGACCATCAGGCCGACACCGCCACGGGCACGCTCGGCGAAGTACGCCGCCATGCGCTCGAAACCACCGGGCTTTTCCTCAAGGCCGGTGTGCATCGAACCCATCAGGGTGCGGTTGCGCAACGTGGTGAATCCCAGGTCCAGCGGGGCCAGCAGGTGCGGGTAGTGAGCGGCGGTCATCGGTAACTCCACAGCGAGCGATCACGGATAAAGCGGGAGCTCTACGGCTCCCGTCAGTCATGTTCGACAGACTAAGAGCCGCACCGTCGGCACTCAATGACCGAAACTGACAACTTAATGACCGAAATGTGCAGCTGTGCTCAAGCTGGTGCCCCCAACAACTGACTCAACACCGCACGCAACTTGCCGGGTTTCACCGGTTTGTTCAGCAACGGCGCTTCGAGCCGTTGCAATGCGCGCCGGCACTGATCCGTACGATCCGCGGTGATAATCACCGCAGGAATTGACTGGCGGTAGTGCTCGCGCAGATGCCTGACCACATCACATCCCACCACGCCGTGGTCAAGGTGATAGTCGGCCAGGATCAGTTCCGGTGCCTGCCCCGCCAGGGCCGCCAGTGCTGAGTGTTCATCGGTGGCGGTGACCACATCGCAGCCCCACTGCCCGAGCAACGCGCTCATGCTCTCGAGGATGCTCACTTCATTGTCCAGCACCAACAAGCGCCGGCCCGGCAACGGATTACCCGTGCCCGGTTGCGGCACCGCGAGGCTGATGGGCAACGGCACCTCAAGGGAAATCGGCACCTCGATGCTGAACATCGAACCCCGGCCCGGCAGTGAATGCACCTGGATCCGGTAATCGAGGATTTTCGCGATGCGCTCGACGATCGCCAGCCCCAGCCCCACGCCCTTGCGGTCGGCCGCGCGGCCGACGTCCAGCTGATTGAATTCGAGGAAGATGGAGTCCAGGCGATCGGCCGGGATGCCGCGGCCGGTGTCCCACACTTCCAGGCGCAGGCTGTTGCCCCGGCGCCTTGCCCCCAGCAGAATGCTGCCTTCGTCGGTGTAGCGGCAGGCGTTACTGAGGAAGTTGCGCAAGATCCGGGTCATCAGGCGCAGGTCGGTGCGAATGGCGTAATCGCCGATGTGCACGCGCAACCGCAAGCCGGCAGCCTGGGCCACGGACTGGAACTCCGAGACCAGTGGCCCGAGCAATTCGTCGAGGCGGTACAGCGCGACATCCGGCTTGACCGCCGCTTGATCGAGTCGGGAGATATCCAGCAGGTCGGTGAGCAAATCCTCGGCGCCTTCCAGCGCCTGATGCGTGCGTTCGACCAGCACCTGCTCGACCTCGGGCAGCTTGCGCTCACGCAAGGTCGAGATCAGCAATCGCGCGGCGTTGAGCGGTTGCAGCAGGTCGTGACTGGCGGCGGCGAGGTATTTGTCCTTGCTGTGATTGGCCGCCTCCGCGGCGTCACGGGCATCGCGCAAGGCTTCGGCGATCTGCTTGCGCTGGGTGATCTGCTGTTGCAGGTTGCGGTTGGCTTCCAGCAGCTCATCGGTGCGCGCGGTCACGCGCTGCTCCAGTTCATCGTTGAGTTGCTGCAGACGCTGCTGGGCGAGTTTGCGTTCGGTGATGTCGGCGACGAATCCTTCCACTAGCCCTTCCTGACCGGGCTTGAGCAACAGGTTCATCATCACGTCTAGACGGCTGCCATCCTTGCGCCGCAACTGGGTTTCATAGCCGTGCAGGCTGCCCTGGTGGGTGAGGATTTCGCCAATGTTTTCCAGCTCCTGCGCATCGCCGACAAACAGGTTGCTCGCCAGATCCGCCAGGGAGAACAGCACCTCCTGCGGGTCTTGATAGCCGAGCATGCGCGCCAGTGCCGGGTTGGCGGCGCGCATGCCGTCTTGCAGGCTGGCCTGGAAAATCCCGTGCACCGCGTTTTCGAACAACCATTTGTAGCGGTTGCGCTCGGTTTCCAGCTCGTCGAGGCGCGCGGCCAGTTCCGGGTAATGGCTCTTGCGCGCCGAATGATTGCCTAATCCGAGCAGTCCGGCCAGCGCCCGTTGTTGCTCGTCAGAGGGCTTCGCCATAGACGACCTCGACATCACGCTGACTGGATTCGCGCGGGTTGGTAAGAATGCACGGGTCATCCATGGCGTGTTGCGACAGGAAGGGAATGTCCGACGTCCTGACCCCATGCAAACCAAGGGTTTCGTGGAAACCGATCGCATGCTTGAGTGCGATCAGGTGCTCCACCAGGCGCCCGCAGATCTGCCGGTGATTGAGGCCCCGGCAGTCGATGCCGAACGTCTCGGCGATGACCTTGAAGCGGTCCGGCGCCGAGTCGTAGTTGAACGCCACCACGTGTTCCACCAGCACCGCGTTGCACAGGCCATGGGGCAGGTCGAGAAAGCCGCCGAGGCTGTGGGACATGGCATGCACCGCGCCGAGGATCGCGTTGGAGAACGCCAGCCCGGCCTGCATGCTGCCGAGCATGATTTTCTCGCGAAGGGCGATGTCCGTCGGGTTGGCGATCATCTGCACCAGGTTGCCGTTGATCAGGCGCATGGCTTCCAGCGCATGGGGATCGGTCAGTGGCCCGTGCCCGGTGGACACGAAGGCTTCGATGGCGTGCACCAGCGCGTCGATACCGGTACAGGCCGACAGGAACGGGTCCATGCTCAGGGTGGTTTCGGGGTCGATCAGCGACACATCCGGCACCACCGCCTTGCTGACGATGGAGAACTTCATGCGCTCCTGCTGATTGGAGATGATCACGAATTGCGAGACGTCGGCCGAGGTGCCGGCGGTGGTCGGAATCAGGATCAGCGGCGGGCTGGGCACGCGGATGGTGTCCACGCCTTCGAACTCGAGGATGCTGCGGCCATGGGCGACGACGATGCCGATGCCTTTACCGCAATCCATCGGGCTGCCGCCGCCGACGGCGACGATCACATCGCAGTGGTTTTCCCGGTACAGCTCGGCACCGAGCATCACCTCTTCCACCCGCGGGTTGGGCGAGACGGCGCTGTAGAGGCAATATTCGATGCCCAGGGCTTGCAGGCTGGCTTCGACATCCGCGACCCAACCGGCGGCAATCACCCCGGGGTCGCTGACCACCAGGACCTTGCGCGCGCCAAAGGTCTTGGCGTAGTTGCCGACGTTGTGCCGGCAGCCGGCACCGAAGATGATTTCAGGCGAAACGAATTTACGCAGCTGGCTGAGACTCTGGCTCATTGGAAAGCCTGTTTTTTATTGTTTTGGAAGGTAAGGCCACACTAACCCATCCGGCCATTAATGCAATCAGACCAAGGTCAACTGGCCGGCTTCGCCGCAGATCCCCTGTAGGAGCGAGCTTGCTCGCGAAAGCGGAGTGTCAGAAGACATCAATTTTGAATGTTACGCCGCCTTCGCGAGCAAGCTCGCTCCAACAGGGAGGTGTCGCTCGGCTTAGCCGCGATAGATCAACTGTGAAGCCTTCTCATTGCGCAAAGTCAGGTGTTCCACCCCCCGCCCCGGTGCATCGGCCTCCTCGCGGGCTTTGAGGATGACGCCATGGTGCGGCGACTTGCTGCACACCGGGTCGGCATTCTCGGCATCGCCCGTCAACATGAACGCCTGGCAGCGGCAGCCACCCAGATCCTGGTGTTTTTCATCGCAGGAACGACAGGGTTCCTTCATCCAGTCGTTGCCGCGAAAACGATTGAAGCCAAAGGAATCGTTCCAGATGTGCTCGATGCTGTGCTCACGCACATTGGGAAACTGCACCGGCAATTGCCGGGCGCTGTGACAAGGCAACGCCGTGCCGTCCGGGGTGATGTCGAGAAACAGGTTGGCCCAACCATTCATGCAGGTCTTTGGACGCTCTTCGTAGTAATCCGGTGTGACGAATATCAGCTTGCACGGATGGCCTTGCGCCTCGAGCCGCTCGCGATACTCGTTGGTGATGCGCTCGGCACGCTGCAACTGCTCGCGGGTCGGCAACAGACCGACGCGGTTGAGTTCGGCCCAGCCATAGAACTGGCAGGTGGCCAATTCGACGAAATCCGCTTCCAGCTCCAGGCACAAATCGATGATCTTGGCGATGTCATCAATGTTGTGTCGATGGGTGACGAAATTGAGCACCATCGGATAACCCTGGGCTTTGACCGCCCGGGCCATCGCCAGTTTCTGCGCGAAGGCCTTGCGCGAGCCGGCGAGCATGTTGTTCACCGCCTCGTCGGCAGCCTGGAAACTGATCTGGATGTGATCGAGCCCGGCAACTTTGAAGTCCCGCACCTTCTGCTCGGTCAGGCCGATGCCCGAGGTGATCAGGTTGGTGTAGTAACCCATGTCGCGCGCGGCCTTGATCAACTCGGCCAGATCTTGTCGAACCAGTGGCTCGCCACCGGAAAAGCCCAATTGCGCGGCGCCCATGTCCCGCGCCTCACCGAATACGCGAATCCATTCCTGCGTGCTCAGTTCCTCACCGTGCCGGGCGAAATCCAATGGGTTGGAACAATACGGACACTGCAGCGGACAGCGATAGGTCAGCTCCGCCAACAGCCACAAGGGTGGCCCCGGCAGGGCTTCACTCGATCCAGAATTGCGCATGGGCCACCTCCAGAAAGGCCAGCACGTCCTCGTCGATGCCCGGCACGTCAGGAAAACTCGCCGTCAGCCGCTCGATGATCGCCGCGACGCTGCGCTGGCCGTCCACCAGATCGAGAATCTGCCCGGCACTGGCGTTGAGCTTGATCATGCCTTCGGGATACAGCAGCACGTGGCAGTCCTGGCGCGGTTCCCATTGCAGGCGAAAGCCCCGGCGCATTGAAGGCGACTGCTCGCGATCGACCAGGCTCACAGGGCAATCCCCCGGTGCCAGACATTGTCGCCGGTGACGGTGTGATACGGCGGGCGCTCCAGCTCGTAGGCCATGCTCATGGCATCGAGCATGCTCCACAGCACGTCGAGCTTGAATTGCAGGATCTGCAGCATGCGTTGTTGGGCCTCGAGGGTGACGTAATGCGCCAGGGTGATACGCAAGCCGTGCTCGACATCGCGCCGGGCCTGGCTCAAGCGCGTGCGGAAGTAGTCGTAGCCGGCGGTATCGATCCACGGGTAGTGGGTTGGCCAGGCCTCGAGTCGCGATTGATGGATCTGCGGTGCGAACAGCTCGGTCAGCGAGCTGCTGGCCGCTTCCTGCCAGCAGGCACGCCGGGCGAAATTGACGTAGGCGTCCACGGCGAAACGTACGCCGGGTAGCACCAGCTCCTGGGAGAGAATTTGCTCGCGATCCAGCCCCACCGCCTCGCCCAGGCGCAGCCAGGCCTCGATACCGCCTTCGCTGCCGGGGACGCCGTCGTGATCGAGGATGCGTTGCAGCCATTCGCGGCGCACTTCACGGTCGGGGCAATTGGCGAGGATGGCGGCATCCTTTAGCGGGATGTTGACCTGGTAGTAAAAGCGATTGGCGACCCAGCCCTGGATCTGTTCGCGAGTAGCGCGGCCGGCGTACATGGCTTGGTGGAATGGGTGGTGGATGTGGTAGTAGGCGCCCTTGGCGCGCAGGGCGGCTTCGAATTCACTGGGGGTCATGGGGGTGACGGTCATCGCGGGTCTCCGGGGAATCTTCTGTGTCTGGTCTGGCCTCATCGCTGGCAAGCCAGCTCCCACAGGTTTTTGTGTACACCGCAGAACCCTGTGGGAGCTGGCTTGCCAGCGATGAGGCCAGCGGCTACAGCTCAATACTCATGCCGTCATAAGCCACCTCGATCCCCCGCCGCTCCAGCAAGGCCCGCTCGGCCGAGTCTTCATCGAGGATCGGATTGGTGTTGTTGATGTGGATCAGCACCTTGCGCTGGCGAGGGAAATCTTCCAGCACTTCCAGCATGCCGCCGGGCCCGCTTTGTGCCAGATGGCCCATTTCGCTACCCAGGCTCTGGCCGACCTCACAAATGCGCATCTCGTCGTCGCGCCACAGGGTGCCGTCCAGCAACAGGCAATCGGCGCGCTGCATCCAGGCCAGCACTTGATCATCGATCTGCCCCAGGCCAGGTGCGTAAAACAGCGAGGCGCCGGTGCGCTGGTCTTCAACGAACAAACCGATGGTGTCGCCCGGTTGCGGATCGCCGCGATTGGGCGAATACGGCGGTGCGTTGCTGACCAATGGAACCGCGTGAAACCGCAGATGCGCGCAGGCCCCGATACTGAACGGCTCACACTCCAGCGCTATCGGCTGCCACTGCAACCCACCGTTCCAGTGCCTGAGCATGGTGAACAACGGGAAGCCGCTGCTGAGGTCCTGATGAACCCGCTCGGTGCACCACACCTCATGTGGGCAGCCTTCACGCAGGCTCAGCAGACCGGTGCAGTGATCGATCTGACTGTCCAGCAACACCACGCCAGCGATGGCGCTGTCACGCAAGCGGCGTGCCGGTTGCAGCGGCGCAAAACCCTCGAGTTGCGCGCGGATGTCCGGCGAAGCATTGCACAGCACCCAGTCCACACCGTTGTCGCTCAGGGCAATCGAGGACTGCGTGCGACGCCGGGACCGCAGGCTGCCATTGCGCACACCGGCGCACTGGCGGCAGTTGCAGTTCCACTGGGGGAAACCACCGCCAGCGGCGGAACCGAGTACGCGGATGTGCATGGGCAATGCTCCAGAAGGCAGGCCCGGCCAACGCAACGGCTGGCCGGGCGGACAATCAACGGTTGGCGAAATACATCGTCACTTCGAAGCCAATGCGCAGATCGGTAAACGCGGGTTTAGTCCACATGGGTCATTCCTCTTCTTGTGCCGGGTGAGTCCGGTAGAGCCATTAATGCACGGGGCGCCGGACGCCCGAATGCTACTTTCGATGGAGGTTTGGGGGTGATTTGGTAGGGGGTGTTAGCCAGACTTTAAGAACCACTTAACCCTGTGGGAGCGGGCAAGCCCGCTCCCACAGGGTTAAGTGGTGTTTTTGAGAGAGTTAGAAGAAACCCAACGGATTGATGTCGTAGCTCACCAGCAGGTTCTTGGTCTGCTGATAATGGTCGAGCATCATCTTGTGGTTCTCCCGGCCGACGCCGGACTTCTTGTAGCCACCAAACGCCGCATGCGCCGGGTACAGGTGGTAGCAGTTTGTCCACACGCGACCGGCCTTGATCGCCCGGCCCATGCGGTAGGCGCGGTTGATGTCGCGGGTCCAGAGGCCGGCGCCGAGGCCGAACTCGCTGTCGTTGGCGATGGCCAGGGCTTCGGCTTCATCCTTGAAGGTGGTGACGCCCACCACCGGGCCGAAGATCTCTTCCTGGAACACGCGCATTTTGTTGTGGCCCTTGAGCAGCGTCGGCTGGATGTAATAGCCGCTGGACAGGTCGCCTTCCAGGCGCTCGGCCGCACCGCCGGTGAGCAGCTCGGCGCCCTCCTCCTGGGCGATGGTCAGGTACGACAGGATCTTGTCGTATTGCTGTTCCGATGCCTGGGCGCCGACCATGGTCTCGGTGTCCAGCGGGTTGCCGCGCTTGATCTTGACGATCTTCTTCATGACTTCGGCCATGAAGGGCTCGTAGATCGACTCCTGCACCAATGCCCGCGACGGACAGGTGCACACTTCGCCCTGGTTGAAGAACGCCAGCACCAGGCCTTCGGCGGCTTTTTCGATGAACGCAGGTTCGGCGTTCATGATGTCTTCGAAGAAGATGTTCGGCGACTTGCCGCCCAGTTCGACGGTGCTCGGAATGATGTTCTCGGCGGCACAATGCATGATGTGCGCACCCACCGGGGTCGAGCCGGTGAAGGCGATCTTGGCGATGCGCTTGCTGGTGGCCAAAGCCTCGCCGGCTTCGCGACCGAAGCCCTGGACGATGTTCAGTACACCCGCCGGCAGCAAGTCGGCGATCAGTTCGGCGAAGACCATGATCGACAGCGGCGTTTGCTCGGCGGGCTTGAGCACGATGCAGTTACCCGCGGCCAGTGCCGGCGCGAGTTTCCAGGCGGCCATCAGCAGCGGGAAGTTCCACGGAATGATCTGCCCGACCACGCCCAGGGGCTCGTGGAAGTGATAGGCGGTGGTCAGCTCGTTGATCTCGGCGGCGCCGCCTTCCTGGGCACGGATGCAGCCGGCGAAATAACGGAAATGGTCGGCCGCCAGTGGCACGTCGGCGTTGAGGGTTTCGCGCACCGCCTTGCCGTTGTCCCAGGTTTCGGTGACGGCGAGGATTTCCAGGTTCTGCTCGATGCGATCGGCGATTTTCAACAACACCAGGGAGCGGTCCTGGGCCGAGGTCTTGCCCCAGGCCTCAGCGGCGGCATGGGCGGCGTCCAGGGCTTTTTCGATATCGGCAGCGCTGGAGCGCGGGAATTCGGCGATCACCTCACCGTTGACCGGCGAGGTGTTGGTGAAGTACTCGCCATTGACCGGCGCGACGAATTCGCCGCCGATGAAGTTGCCGTAGCGTGGTTTGAACGAAACGACGGCGCCGGGTGTTCCGGGTTGGGCGTAGATCATGGTGAGCCTCTGTCTGGGTCGATGCCTGTGCAGGCGATGAACCGATACTAGAGAGCCCCGAGTGCCAGACGAATGCATCGTTGGCAGGAGGGGCTCTCGTTATTTGGTCGTAGGTTCTGCACGATTGATCGTTCCCACGCTCTGCGTGGGAACGATCCATGCGGCAGACTCGGAATCAGTGCTTGGCCACCAGGTCTTTGGGCAGCTTGAAGGTCCAGAGCATCCCGCCCTGGTTGAAGTCCTTCACCCGCTTGGCCACTTCGCCGCCCCACAGCGGCACGGCGCCGCCCCAGCCGGAGAGCACCGAGACGTACTGTTCGCCATCCATTTCCCAGGTCACGGGCGAGCCGAGCACGCCGGAACCGGTCTGGAATTCCCAGACCTTCTCGCCGGTCTTGGCGTTGAATGCCTGCAGGAAACCCTCCGGCGTGCCGGTGAACACCAGGTTGCCCTTGGTGGTCAGCACACCGCCCCACAGCGGCGCGAAGTTCTTGTGCCGCCAGACTTCCTTGCCGGTTTTCGGATCGATTGCCCGCAATACACCGATGTAGTCTTCATTCAAGGGCTTGATGGTGAAGCCGGCGCCGAGGAACGCCGCGCCTTTCTTGTAGGCGATGCCTTCGTTCCAGATATCCATGCCCCATTCGTTGGACGGCACATAGAACAACCCGGTGTCGCGGTTGTAGGCCATCGGCATCCAGTTTTTCGCACCGAGGAATGCCGGTGCTACGAATACCGAGCTACCTTTGGCTTCGGTGCCCGGTGCGCCAGGACGGCTGGCTTCGTTGTAGATCGGCCGGCCGGTTTTATCCAGGCCGGTGGCCCAGGTGATCTTGTCCACGAACGGAAAACCACGGATGAATTTGCCGTTGGTGCGATCGAGCACGTAGAAGAAACCGTTACGGTCAGCGGTGGCCGCCGCCTTGATTTCCTTGCCACCCTCGGTGTAGTTGAACGACACCAGTTCGTTGACGCCGTCATAGTCCCAACCGTCGTGGGGCGTGCTCTGGAAGTGCCACTTGATGGTGCCGTCGTCCGGGTTCAGCGCCAGGCGCGACGACGAGTAAAGGTTGTCGCCAGGGCGCAAGTGCGAGTTCCACGGTGCCGGGTTACCGGTGCCAAACAACAGCAGGTTGGTTTCCGGGTCGTAATAGCCGCCAAGCCACGGTGCCGCGCCGCCGGTCTTCCACAGGTCGCCCGGCCAGCTCTTGCCTGCCTCGCCACCGGAAATGCCGTTTTCTACGGCTTTGCCATCCTTGTAGACGTAACCCATGTGGCCTTCGACCGTTGGGCGGGACCATAGCAAAGTACCGTTTTTCGGGTCGTAGGCTTCGATCTTGCCCACCACCCCGAATTCGCCACCGGCCACGCCGGTAATCAGCTTGCCGTTGATCACCAGCGGCGCGGCGCTGATCGAGTAGCCTTCCTTGTGGTCGGCGACTTTCTTGCTCCAGACCACCTTGCCGGTGTCCTTGTTCAGCGCCACGAGCTTGGCGTCGAGGGTGCCGAAGATCACCAGGTCGCCGTAAAGCGCGACGCCACGGTTGATCACGTCGCAGCAGGGGCGAATGTCATCCGGCAGGCGCGCGTCGTATTGCCAGAGTTTCTTGCCGGTGCGTGCATCCACGGCGAACACCCGTGAATAGGAGCCGGTCATATACATCACACCGTCCTTGACCATCGGCTGCGCTTGCTGGCCGCGCTGCTTTTCCCCGCCGAAGGAGAATGCCCACGCCGGTCGCAGGTCCTTGACGTTGTCGACATTGAGGATATCCAGCGGGCTGTAGCGCTGCCCCTGCACACCCAGGCCATTGGTGACGATCTGCCCGGGATTTTTCGGGTCCTGGAGAATGTCCTGGTCGGAAACCCCGGCCAATGCCTGACCGGACAACAGCATGGCACTGAGCAACAGGCTCAAGACGAAGGGCTGGCGACGTGCGGGTTGAGTCATGACGGCTTCCTCTGCAGTTTTTGTTATTTCCGGGAAATTTTCCCGGTGTGGTGCAGATTCTTGGGCGCCGCCGCCCGGACAACAATTGCCCGCAATGTGGAGTTTTCTAGTTCCTTGGTACAGGTTTGGGTGACGATCGTTCCCACGCAGAGCGTGGGAACGATCATCAAGGGTCAGTTGCTGGCGTTGGAATCGACACGCGTCATCTGTGCACGCTCATACCGCGGGTACAAATGACTGACGCTGCGAATCAGCTCATAGCGGCTCAGGCTGATGCCGGCGAACCGTTCGGGAATCGGGCTGCGGATCATCTCGCTCATGTCGCTACCATTGGCCGCACCGTCGCCCATCAGTTGATCGAGCCAGCCCAGGTAATCGCGCATTTGCACGAAAGGTTGCGGATCGCTGGCCAGCGGACCGTGGCCGGGCACGATCAGTGTCCAGGGCAGAGCCTGCAGGGTCGCGATATCGGCCAGCCACACCGACAGCCCCGGACTGTTGGGCGTGGTCAGTGCCCGTTGATAAAACACCAGGTCCCCGGCAAACAGCACGCCGGTTTGCTGGTCGAGAATAGCCAGATCCGCGCCCGTATGCCCACCCAGGCTCAGCAAGCGCAAATCGTGGTTCCCAAAACTTTCCACACCGGGCGTCAACGTCCGCGTCGGCAATACCACTTCGGTGCCACGCATCCAGTCGCCCACCAGCCGATACATGTTCTCGGCCATGGCATCGCCTTGCTTTTGCAAGAGCTCGCCGGTGCCGGCCAGGGCGCCAATCGGCACGTCCGCAAACGCCTGGTTGCCCAGCACATGGTCGGGGTGATGATGGGTCAACAGGACCTGGATCACCGGCTTATCGGTGGTCGCCGCAATGGCCCGGCGCATGGCCTCGCCATATCGCCTGGACGGTCCGGTATCGATCACTACCACGCCGCGCTCGGTAACAATGAACGCCGTGTTGACGATGTTGCCGCCATTGCCCTTGGCGAAATTGTCGGTGCTGCCTTCCAGCAGCCAGGTGTCTTTGGCGATCTGCCTGGGCTTGAGCGAGTATTCGAGATCGGCCATGGCTGGCAGGGCCAGGCCGATGAACAACAGCACCATCCAACGCATGACAGGCTCCTTGCATTCAGGGGATCGACGCATCGAATTGATTGCCGCTGTTATCGCGCAGCAACAGGCGCGTCTGCCCTGCCCCTTCGAGATCAAAGGCCAGGCTGGGGTTTTCGCTGACGGCGGGGAACAGTTCGAGGCGCGCCAGCCGTTGATCGTGCTGATCGCGCAGCTCGGCATGATTGAGGAAAAATTCCGGGATGCCACTGACCATGCCGTTGTCCATCGGATGCGCCACCTGCAAGCGTACGCGGCTGAAATCCTCGCGCGGATAGCGACCGCCCAGCACTTCGCCGATATGCTCTTCCCAACCGGCCTGGGTGCGCACCACGCTCGGCGCGGTGCAGCCGCCACCGGCCGCATCGATCAGGGTCGAACCGACATGCCACACGCCATCACGGGTCAGCACCGCTGCGCGCAAGGGCGTGGCCTGTTCGACACGGATGCGGATCGACAGCCACGGCAACACACCGGCCAGCGGTTCGAAATCGACGATTTTCGGCAAGGGATTGAGTTCCGCCCAGGCGAGGATTTTCACCACTTCGCCCTTGAATGCCCGGGCGTCGATTTCAATCGGCACCTGACGGGCATCTTCGGCGAACGGCGGCGCCAGCAGCTTGACCCGCTCATCGAACACGAACGGCGCATCGCCGAGCATTTGCTTGTGATAGAAGGCCCACATCACCGACGGCACCGGGTCTTTGCCGGGATCGACAGCGGCAGCATTGGCCGCCAGGCTCAAACAACAGGCCAACAGACAACTCCTTTGCCAATTCATCGCCTGCTCCTATTGGTACATTTCGGGCACGTCGTAGCGCAGGCCGTAATGGCCGTAGATGGTTTTCACCGAGCCCTCGCGGATCAGGCTTTCCAGAGCCTCCTCCACGGCATAGGCCAGTTGCCGATTGCTTTCGTGCACCGCCATGCCGATCTCCCAGAGCTGCTTGCCCATGTTCGGATACGCATTCTCTGCCAGGGCGAGTTGCGGGTCGGCGGCTTCATGCACTTGCCAGTCGATCTCGCCGCGCATCGCCATGACCGCGTCGACCTCGCCGGCCTTCATCGCGGCAAACGCCTGGGGCACGCCCGGATAATGGCGGGTCTTGCCGGCGAGCATGCCGTTGAACACCGAGGTCAGGTAGAACGACGGCACGCTGTCGACCTCGACGCCGATCGGGTGCTGCTCGAACACCGCGACGCTGCCCACCTTGTCCAGGCGTCGCCGGTCATAGGCGACTTGCCATTGCTCATTCTGGTACGGGCCGAACATCACCACATGGCCGTTTTCCATCTCGCCGAATTCGTTGCGTTTCTGCGCGTAATCGCGGTCGTACGGCACCCGCATCATCAGGTCGGCCAGTTGCTGGTTGTGCAGCGGGCTGGCCCGCCAGATGTAATCGCGCAGGTCGTCGTCGAGCTTTTCCCCGGCGGGTGCCCAGATCAGCGTCAAGCGCACACCCAATGCCTTGGCCAGCGCCTGGGCCAGTTCCACATCAACGCCCCGGGGCTGACCGGCGTCTACAAAGCTGTAGGGGGCAAAATCCTTGTAGACCGCCACCTTCAACTCGCCGGCGGCGATCATTTCGTCATAGTTGCGAACCTGCGCCTGCACCGACTGGCAGCACAGCCACACAGCGCTGATCAACACCGCGAGCAGGCGCATGGGTCACTCCTCGACGCGGACGCTGTCCAGGTAGGTGCGCACCGCCCACAGGGCTTCCTGGCTCAGGTAGTCGGCCATCTTCGGCATGTACACCCGGCCGTCACGCACCGCGCCATTGCGCACCCGCTCCACGAACCATTCATCACCCGACTCACCGACATCGAGCATGCGCAAATCCGGGGCGATACCACCGGACTTGGCTTCCAGGCCATGGCAGGCCGCGCAGTTCTGGTTGTAGGCCGACGCACCGATCTCCACCGCCTTGTCGTGCTCCGGGGCCGTACGATAGGGGTTCACGGCGGCCCAGCCATCGGCGTCGAGTTGCACGCCGGCATCCTTGATCGGGGTCAGGCCCTGAGTGGCGACGGCCTGCGGCACCACATTGCCGTGGGCCCAGACGGAACCCGCACTGATAAGACCGGCCAACAGCCCGGTCACGAGCAAGGCGTTGCGTTTTGTTGTCATTGTTATGCCCTCAGGATTGCACGCAAGACCTCTTGGCAGAGGCTATGGCAGCCATCTTAGAAACCCCTGCGCTCCGGCCCCATGCTGCTTTGGTGGCCGCCGTCTAATCCCTTGGTAGTAAGGCCTTCGATGGACTGCCAAATCAGGTGGCCCATGGGAATTTTTCCCGGCAACGGCGGGACTTTTTCCGTATCCGCCGCCCGCCTCGGCACCCCACCCTGTGCAGGTCAAAACCTCCACTGGGAACTGCAACCATGACAATAAGATCGCTACCCGCCCTTTCCCCCCTGACCGTCGCCGTGCAGACATTTTTGCTGGTCGCCAGCCTGTCCCTGAGTGCTACTGGTCATGCCGAGTCCACCCCGGCCACCGCTGGCAAAAACGTCAGTTGGGAAGACATTGCCAACGACCACCTGACGACGAAAGACGTGCTGCAGTACGGCATGGGCACCAACGCCCAACGCTGGAGCCCTTTGGCCCAGGTCAACGACAAGAACGTGTTCAAGCTGACCCCGGCCTGGTCGTATTCGTTTGGCGACGAGAAGCAGCGCGGCCAGGAATCCCAGGCCATCGTCAGCGACGGCGTGGTCTATGTCACCGGCTCGTATTCGCGGGTATTCGCCCTGGATGCCAAGACCGGCAAACGCCTGTGGACCTACAACCATCGCCTGCCGGACAACATTCGCCCATGCTGCGACGTGGTCAACCGTGGCGCGGCGATCTTCGGCGACAAGATCTACTTCGGCACCCTCGATGCGCGGCTGATCGCCCTGGACAAGAACACCGGCAAAGTGGTGTGGAACAAGAAATTCGGCGACCACGCCGCTGGCTACACCATGACCGGCGCGCCCGTGCTGATCAAGGACAAGACCAACGGCAAGGTGCTGCTGATCCACGGCAGTTCCGGCGATGAATTCGGCGTGGTCGGCCAGCTCTACGCCCGCGATCCGGACACCGGCGAAGAAGTCTGGATGCGGCCTTTCGTCGAAGGTCACATGGGTCGCCTGAACGGCAAGGACAGCACCCCGACCGGCGACGTCAAGGCGCCGTCGTGGCCGAACGACCCAACCACTGAAACCGGCAAGGTCGAGGCCTGGAGCCATGGCGGCGGCGCGCCTTGGCAGAGCGCCAGCTTTGATGCCGAAACCAACACCATCATCGTCGGCGCCGGCAACCCGGGCCCCTGGAACACCTGGGCGCGCACCGCCAAGGACGGCAACCCGCACGACTACGACAGCCTCTACACCTCGGGCCAGGTCGGTGTCGACCCAAGCACTGGCGAGGTCAAGTGGTTCTACCAGCACACGCCGAACGATGCCTGGGACTTCTCCGGTAACAACGAGCTGGTGCTGTTCGACTACAAGGACAAGGACGGCAAAACGGTCAAGGCCACCGGCCACGCCGACCGCAACGGTTTCTTCTATGTGGTCGACCGCAACAACGGCAAATTGCAGAACGCCTTTCCCTTCGTGGACAACATCACCTGGGCCAGCCACATCGACCTCAAGACCGGGCGCCCGGTGGAGAACGAAGGCCAGCGGCCGGCCAAGCCGCTGCCCGGGGAAACCAAGGGCAAGCCAGTGGAAGTCTCGCCGCCGTTCCTCGGCGGCAAGAACTGGAACCCCATGGCCTACAGCCAGGACACCGGGCTGTTCTACATTCCGGGCAACCAGTGGAAAGAGGAGTACTGGACCGAGGAGGTCAACTACAAGAAAGGCTCGGCGTACCTGGGCATGGGTTTTCGCATCAAGCGCATGTACGACGATCACGTCGGCACCCTGCGGGCGATGAACCCGACCACCGGCAAAGTGGTCTGGGAGCACAAGGAACACCTGCCGCTGTGGGCCGGCGTGCTGGCGACCAAGGGCAACCTGGTGTTCACCGGTACCGGCGATGGTTTCTTCAAAGCCTTCGATGCGAAGACGGGCAAGGAGCTGTGGAAATTCCAGACCGGCAGCGGCATCGTCTCGCCGCCGATCACCTGGGAACAGGACGGCGAGCAATACATCGGCGTGACCGTCGGTTATGGCGGCGCGGTGCCGTTGTGGGGCGGCGACATGGCGGAGCTGACCAAACCGGTGGCCCAGGGCGGGTCGTTCTGGGTGTTCAAGATTCCGAGCTGGGATAACCAGGTGGCTAAAAAGTAAGCCTCTACACCTGATCGTTCCCACGCTCTGCGTGGGAATGCAGCCCCGGACGCTCTGCGTCCGTTCGGCAATCTCACTCCCCAGAGAACCCTGCCATGAAATACCTGCCCCTGTTTCTTCTACTGACCCTGCCGCTGGTCCACGCCGACGAAGGCGACGACACCCCACTGATCATCAACGGCTGCACCATCGCCGAACACAGCCAGTGCCCCGGCGCCAATCTCAAGGGCGCCAACCTGCGCAACCAGGACCTGCGCAACATGAACCTCAGCGGCGCCGACCTGCGCGAGGTCGACCTGCGCCACGCCCGCCTTGACCTGGCCAACCTGGAAAAAGCCCAACTGCAAGGCGCCAACCTGACCCGCGCCAGCCTGCAACAAAGCAATGCGCGCCTGGCTGACTTCACCGGCGCTACGCTGGTGGCGATCCAGGGCTGGGGGCTGTTCGCCCAGGGCGCGCAATTGGCCAACGCCGACCTCAGCGCCGCCTACCTGCAATTCGCCCGCCTCTCCGGGGCCAGGTTGCACAACGCCAACCTGCGCGCCGCCGACCTGGAGATGACCTGGCTGAGCAAGGCCGACCTCAAGGACGCCAACCTCAGCGACGCCAACCTGCAAGAGGCCAAGTTGGGCGAAAGCAACCTGGAGAACGCCAACCTCAGCGGCTCGCGCCAGCACTACGCGAATTTTCAGGATGCGAACATGGAGGGTTGCACGGGGTGCCCGACGACATGGGAGAAATGAACCGGTTCGTCAGTTGACGCGTGACTCTGTGGGAGCGGGCTTGCCCGCGATGGCGGCGCATCGGTCGACAACAATGTTGATTCAAATGCCCCCATCGCGGGCAAGCCCGCTCCCACAGGGGGCCTGCAACGCCTGTGATAGCGCGTCAACCGGCCTTGCGCACCACCCCCATATCAATTCCCAAATGCACCAGCTCGGCATGGGAGCTCACCTGCAACTTGCTCTTGAGCAACGTCAGGTGATTGGAGACCGTCTTGCTGCTGATGCTCAACTGCTCGGCAATCTGCCGCACGGGGGTGCCTTTGGCGAGCATCACGAAAATCTCCAGCTCGCGCTGGGTCATGCTCTGCAAGCGCGGGTCGCTGGCATCCTGTTGCGCATGGCAGGCCAGTTGAGTGGCCAGCGGCTGCTCGATGTAGGCATGCCCGGCGAGCACGCGGCGCACTGCCTCGATCAACACTTCTGGCGCCGAGCTTTTGGTCAGGTAGCCGGATGCCCCGGCCTCCAGTGCCTGGCGCACCAGTGGCAGCTCATCGTGCATGCTGAAAAACAGTACCCGCAATTGCGGCAGGCGCTGGCGCAAACGCCGGGTGGTTTCCAGGCCACTGATACCCGGCAAGCCGAAGTCCATGATCACCAAATGCGGCACGCTCTCCTGGACCCGCAGCAACGCCTCCTCGCCCGTTGCCGCCTCGCGCACTTCCATCGCCGGCAACAGCGCTCGCAACAGGCTGGCGTAGCCCTGGCGGACTACCGCATGGTCATCGACCAGCAGAATACTCATGAAACCTCCAAAGGCATGCTCAAGGCCAGCGCCCAACCGGCACCGGGATGGCTGATGATGCGCAAATCTGCGCCCAGGCTGCGGGCACGTTCGCGCATCGAATACAGCCCGACGCCGGGGCGCTGGGGCTGCGCGGCACCGCGACCGTTATCGCGCACCAGCAGGCGCAAGCGGGCGCCGTGATGTTGCAGGCGTACCCGCACCTGACTGGCGTCGGCGTGCCGGGCGATGTTGGTCAAGGCTTCCTGCAGCAAGCGGTACAGGTGGGTTTTGTCTGGCGCCGACAGCGTAGGTAACTGCGCGCTGAGCCGCAGCCGACATTCGATGCCCTGCCGGCCCTGCCATTGCTCCACCAGCAACGTGATGGCTTCGGCCAGCGGCAGGTGTTGCAGGACCACCGGATAGAGGTTGTGCACCAGCGCCCGAAAGCCTTGCTGCAGGTGTTCGCAGTTGTGCTCCAGCTCCCGCGTCGTGCGCTCGACGGTCTGCGGTTGATCGGCCGCCAGGCGCAACAGGCAAGCCTGCGCACGGATCCCGGCCAGGTACTGACCGAGATCGTCGTGCAGGGTCTGGGCCAGTTGGGTACGTTCCTGTTCCTGCACGGCCAGCAAGGCCTGGGTCAGCCGGGCGTTGTCGCTGCCGGCCTGTTCCAGCGCGCCGGTCATGCGATTGAAATGCCTCGCCAGTTGCCGCGCCTCCGACCCCCCTTCAGGGCGCAGGCGCACCTTGAGCTGGCCGGCGCAAACCTGCTGCAACGCCCGCAGCAGCTCGTCGAGCAAACCCATGCCCCGGCGCACGGCCCAGCGGATGGTCAGCAGACTGGCCACCAGGGCCATCGCGCACAGGCTGAGCAGCTGTTGCAGGGAATCCCAGACTTCGTCGATTTCATCGTGTGGATCGACGGCAATCTGCACCCGTCGGCCATCCGCCAGATCGAGGACTCTTACGCCGTGACGGACTTCGGCGAACAGCAGGCGCCCCAGCCAGGCATCGAGTCCCTTCTGCACCGGTTGCAGCGATTGTTCATCCGCCGCCAGCCAGCGCACGCGGACGTGGCGCAGGCCTTGGGTCAGTCGCGGTTGCAGGCTGACGGGGTCACGCTCGGCAGTTTCGCTCAGGTACTCGACCACCGCTTCGGCCGATTGCAGCTCACGCTCCACATCCTCCAGCGCCTGATGCACCAACAAGGCCATGCACGCCAGGGTGACCAGCACAAAAAAGCCGAAGACCCACAGATTGATCCGCCACAGGGCTGACATGCCTAGCGCCCCGGTGTCGCGGGCATGACCTGCAACGGCACGGGACGCGGGCCGTGGAGCCGGTCGACGCCGATCAGGGTCAGGATCAGAAGAAGCGGCAGGAGCAGTGCCTTGACGATACGCATGGTCAATCCCCTCCAGAGCAGTGGCCGTTGTTGACCATGCTAAAACCGCGCCGCCCGGTGCGGGCTACTACCTTGGTACTGGCTGGTCGGTACTTTCTGCATATTTCCTCGGCTGAAAGGGCTTCCTATGCTGGCACTACCTGTAATGGAGTGCCCTATGCGCCAGCTTGCCCCTTACGCCTTGATCTACCTGCTGGCGATTGTGTGCGCCGCGGGGTTGGTCACCCAGAGCCAGGCGGCGGATGCGCCATTGCAGGTGCGGATCGGCTACCTGGGTTATCGCCCGGACCCCGGTCCGCTGCTGTCCAACGTCATCCCCGAGCCAGGCGACGCCGGGCTGCGCGGTGCCGAACTGGCGATCACCGACAGCAACAGTACCGGGCGCTTTCTCAATCACGCCTACAGCCTGGTCAGCACCAGCGTCGACAGCCCCGATGCCTTGCTCAGTGCAGCAAAATCGCAGCACGAGCAGGGTCTGCGCCTGTTCGTGGTGAACGCACCTGCAAGCAGCCTGCGCCAACTCAGTGCAGCGCTGCCTGATAGCCTTCTTTTCAACGCCGGCAGCCCCGACGACAGCCTGCGCAGCACCGATTGCCTGCCCAACGTGCTGCACAGCCTGCCGAGCCGGGCGATGCTTGCCGACGCGCTGGCGCAATTTCTGGTGCTGCGCAAATGGCAACGGGCGCTGCTGATTGTCGGCCCTACCGCGGACGATCAAGCCTATGCCGCAGCCCTGCGCCGCGCAGCCAAGCGCTTCGGGTTGCAACTGGTGGCGGAAAAACCCTGGAGCTTCGATAACGATCAACGGCGCAGCGCCCAGGCCGACATGCCGCTGTTCACCCAGACCGCCGAATACGACGTGGTGCTGGTGGCCGATGAGCGCGGCGATTTCGGTGAGTACGTGCCGTACCAGACCTGGTACCCGCGTCCGGTTGCCGGTACCCAGGGCCTGACCCCGGTGGGTTGGCACAAGACCGTGGAAACCTACGGCGCCGCACAATTACAGAAGCGCTTCGAAGCCTTGGCCGGACGCTGGATGAATGACCGCGATTTCGCCGCGTGGATCGCCGTGCGCAGCATCGCCAGCGCCGTGAGCAAATCGCGGCAGACCGAGCCGATGGCAATCCGCGACCTGGAAATCAGCGACCAATTGCCGCTGGACGGTTTCAAGGGACGCAAGCTCAGCTACCGCCCGTGGAACGGCCAGCTGCGCCAACCGATTCCGATCGTGCAGCCGCGGGCCCTGGTCAGCACCTCGCCCCAGGACGGCTTCCTGCACCCCTCCAACGAGATGGACAGCCTGGGTTACGACAAACCCGAGGTCAGCTGCCGCTTTCCCTGACTACAACAACTACAACAAGGAAACTGCCATGCGCCGCACCCTGCTTTCTTGCGTTCTGCTGCTCGCCGCCGGACACGCCACGGCCAGCACCGCCTGGGTCTCCAACGAAAAGGACAACAGCCTGAGCCTGATCGACATGCAGACCCTGCAAGTCACCGACACCCTGACCGTCGGCCAGCGCCCCCGCGGCCTGCTGCTGTCCCATGACAACACGTTGCTGTACATCTGCGCCAGCGACTCGGACAGGGTGCAGGTGATGGACGTGGCCACGCGCAAGATCATCAAGGAACTGCCCTCGGGCAAGGACCCCGAGCAATTTGCCCTGCACCCCAACAACCGCTGGCTGTACGTCTCCAACGAAGACGATGCGCTGGTCACGGTGATCGACACCGAGACGTCCAAGGTGCTCGGGCAGATCAACGTCGGCGTCGAGCCCGAAGGCATGGCCGTCAGCCCCGACGGCAAGTGGGCGGTGAACACCAGCGAAACCACCAACATGCTGCACTGGATCGACACCAGTACCCAGACTCTGGCCGACAGCACGCTGGTGGATCAAAGGCCGCGCTTCGTCGAGTTCAACAACGACGGTTCGCAGCTCTGGGCCTCGGCGGAGATCGGTGGCACGGTGACGATTCTCGACGTCGCCAACCGCAACATCCTCAAGACCCTGAACTTCCAGATCAAGGGCGTGCACCCGGATAAAGTGCAACCGGTGGGCATCAAGCTCAGCGCCGACGGCAAGTACGCCTTCGTTGCCCTGGGCCCGGCCAACCATGTGGCGGTGATCGACGCCAAGACCTTCGAAATCCTCGATTACCTGCTGGTGGGACGGCGTGTCTGGCAACTGGCGTTCACCCCGGATCAAAAGCAGTTGCTCGCCACCAACGGCGTCAGCGGCGATGTCTCGGTGATCGATGTCGACCACCTCAAGGTCAGCAAATCGGTGAAGGTCGGACGTTATCCATGGGGCGTGGTGGTGACCCCATGAACGCCTTGGAAGTCAGCGATCTGAGCTTTGCCTACGGGCCTCGGGAGGCCTTGCGCCAGGTGAACTTCAGCCTGGCACCCGGGCGTTTCGCCGCGCTGTTGGGGCCCAACGGCGCCGGTAAATCGACCCTGATCGCGCTGCTCACCCGGCTCTATGATCTGCAGCACGGCGACATCCGGGTCGGCGGCTGTTCATTGCGCAGCGCCCCGCGCCCGGCGCTCAAACAGCTGGGTGTGGTGTTCCAGCAAAGCACCCTGGACCTGGACCTGAGCGTCGAGCAGAACCTGCGTTACCACGCCGCCCTGCATGGCTTGTCCCGTCGCCAGACCGGCTTGCGGGTCGATGCGGAACTGGCTCGCCAGGCCCTGGGCGAGCGCCGTGGCGAACGGGTGCGCGAACTCAATGGCGGCCATCGTCGGCGGGTGGAAATCGCCCGCGCCCTGTTGCATGAACCGCGCCTGTTGCTGCTCGACGAAGCCAGCGCCGGCCTCGACCCGGCCAGTCGCCTGGCGCTCAACCAGCACATTCGCACGCTGTGCCACGAGCAGCGCATCAGCGTGCTCTGGACCACGCATCTGCTCGACGAAGTGCAGCCCGGCGATGACTTGTTGATCCTCCATCAGGGCCGCCTGGTAGCCAGTGGTCAGGCCGACGAACTGAGCCTTGCACACGGTGGCGACCTGGGCTCGGCCTTCACTCGCCTGACCACAGGAGCTGCCCGATGAACGCTTACTGGCAATGTTTGCGCGGTATCGTGCTGCGCGAGTGGCTGCGTTTCGTGCTGCAACGCACGCGGTTTCTCAGCGCCCTGGTGCGGCCGTTGCTGTGGCTCTTGGTGTTCGCCGCCGGTTTTCGCGCCGCACTGGGCATCGCCATCATCGAACCCTACGACACCTATATTCCGTACGAGGTCTACATCATCCCGGGGCTGGCCTGCATGATCCTGCTGTTCAACGGCATGCAGGGGTCACTGTCGATGGTCTACGACCGCGAGATGGGCAGCATGCGCGTGCTGCTGACCAGCCCCCTGCCGCGGACCTTCCTGCTGTGCAGCAAGCTGCTGGCCACCGCGTTGATTTCGCTGCTGCAGGTGTATGCCTTCCTGGCGATCGCCTGGCTGTACGGCGTGCGCCCGCCCGCCATGGGTTTGCTGATCGCCCTGCCGGCGCTGTTGCTGGTGGCGTTGATGCTCAGCGCACTGGGCCTGTTGCTGTCGAACGCGATCCGCCAGCTGGAGAACTTCGCCGGGGTGATGAACTTCGTGATTTTCCCGCTGTTTTTCCTGTCTTCGGCGCTCTATCCGCTGTGGAAAATGCGCGAGGCCAGCGAGTGGCTGTACTGGTTGTGCGCGGTGAACCCGTTCAGCCATGCGGTGGAGCTGGTGCGCTTTGCGCTGTATGAGCGGTTCAATCCGCTGGCGCTGGCGGTGTGTGCGGGTTTGACCCTGTTGTTCGCGTTGCTCGCCGTGCTCACCTTCAACCCGCAGCACGCCGCCGTACGCAAATCAACCTGACACCCCCCCCTGTTTGATCGTTCCCACGCTCCGCGTGGGAATGCAGCCCGGGACGCTCTGCGTCCCTTCCAGAGCCGAACGCGGAGCGTCCGTTGCGGCATTCCCACGCAGAGCGTGGGAACGATCAGACAGGGAAAAATTACGACTTTAGTACTGGTTCGACCTGTCTATCGTCGCATTCCCAACGCATCGCGACTGGCATGTAATGGGTTCATAACTATAAGGACCTACCCCATGCCGCGTGCCAGACGTCACCTGTTGCGTCCCACACTCGCTGCGTTGTCGCTGAGCCTGTGGCTGGGCGGCGCACACGCACAAACCCCGCTGTTTTCCGATGATGGTTACCGCATCGACCTGTACCGCAGCCCGACGCCACCCCAGCTGCAAGGCGCAACCATCGTCGACACCCCTGCCCTGCAAACTCTGCTGGCGCAAAACCCGCGCCCGGTGCTGATCGACGTCTACCGTCGCCAATGGCTGCAAGGCCGCTTCATCGAAGACCAGTCCCACGAAAACCTGCCCGGCAGCCATTGGCTGGCGAACACCGGCGACGGTGAGCTGACGCCGCCATGGCAGGACTATTTCGCGGGCAATCTGAAAAAGCTGACCAGCGGCGACCCGACGCAACCGCTGGTCTTCTACTGCCGCTCCGACTGCTGGTTGAGCTGGAACGCAGTCAAACGCGCGGCCAGCCTGGGCTATAAGTCTTT
The DNA here is from genome assembly GCF_044744285.1 of Pseudomonas sp. NPDC087336. NCBI lineage: Bacteria > Pseudomonadati > Pseudomonadota > Gammaproteobacteria > Pseudomonadales > Pseudomonadaceae > Pseudomonas > Pseudomonas sp. NPDC087336. The sequence continues at coordinate 70,513 of NZ_JBIUYA010000010.1, forward strand.
GTATTGGTATCGCGATGGCCTCGACGCCTGGCAAGCGGCCAGGCTGCCGGTCACGCCAGCCCTGCCCGAACCCTTTCCCTGAGCTTTACGCGTGCGTGTTGTTGCCACACCATAATCAAAATAATGAGGTGAAAGGCTATGTACAAAATTCTGATTGCCGACGATCACCCGCTGTTTCGCGAAGCCATACACAATGTCATCAGCGATGGCTTTGCTGGTAGCGAGGTGATGGAAACCGCCGATCTGGACAGTGCCCTGGCATTGACCCAGGAACACGATGACCTGGACCTGATCCTGCTCGACCTGAACATGCCCGGCATGCACGGCCTCAATGGCCTGATCAACCTGCGCAACGAAGCGCCGACGATTCCCGTGGTCATCGTCTCCGCCGAGCAGGACAAGCAGATCGTCCTCCAAGCCATCACCTACGGAGCCGTGGGTTTCATCACCAAGTCCTCGCCCCGCGCGCAGATGACCGAGGCGATCCAGCAGATTCTCAACGGCAATGTCTACCTGCCGCCGGACATCATCCGTACTGCAAAAAGCAGCACGCACCGGCGAATGAACGATGCCCCGAGCTTCCCGCCGGAACTGCTCCAGGCCCTGACCCGCAAGCAATTGCAGGTCCTGGAGCGCATGACCAAGGGTGAATCGAACAAACAGATCGCCTACACCCTGGAAATCGCCGAAACCACAGTCAAGGCCCACGTCTCGGCGATCCTGCGCAAGCTCAACGTGCACAACCGGGTGCAGGCGATCCTGAGTGCCGGGGATATCGATTTCGGGTCATATTTGCGGCGGTGAAACAGGTAGACCGTGTCGCAGCCATCGCTGGCAAGCCAGCTCCCACAGGGATTTGAAATGCGCCCCAGAAGTTGGACACCCATCCAATCTCCAGGGGTGCACTTCAATTTGTGAACAGCACACATCCATTGTGGGAGCTGGCTTGCCAGCGATGAGGCCAGCACCGACACCGAGAATTCAGGGCCTGGCGAGCAAATGGCTCATCGCCGTCTTCAGCTTCATCGGCCGCACCGGTTTGTGCATCAGGGTATGGCCCAGTTCGCGGATCTGCTGTTTGAGTTCATTGCTGTAATTGGCGGTGATCATCATGGCCGGGATCGCGCAAGCACGGCGGGCATTGATCCGCGCGACGGCATCGACGCCGTTCTGGTCGTTGTCCAGGTGATAGTCGGCGATCAACAGGTCGGCACCGGCATGGTAGTTGTCCACCTGTCGCGCCAGATCGTCTTCCGACAACGCCGTCACCACGCGACACCCCCAACCTTCGAGCAACGTGCGCATACCGGCGCAAATGGTCGCATCGTTGTCCAGCACCCAGACCCGCGCTCCGCGCAGCCGTTCGAGCATTGGTTCACTCATCAGCAGGCTCGGCAATGGCTTGGGCGCGGTGGCGCTCATCGGCACTTCCACTGAAAACATCGAGCCCTTGCCCGGCCACGAACGCACGTCAATGCGGTGCCCGAGGATGCCGGCAATCTTCTCGACAATCGCCAGGCCCAGGCCCAATCCACGATCCTGATCGGGGCGCTGCACGTCACCGCGCTTGAACTCCTGGAAGATCTCTTCCAGGCGATTTTCCGCGATGCCCATCCCGCTGTCCCAGACCTGGATCGACAGGCTTTGGTGATGACGCCGGCAACCCAGCACCACGCGACCGCTGTAGGTGTAGCGAATAGCGTTGCTCAACAGATTGCGCAGGATCCGCGCCAGCAACTGGATGTCGCTGCGCACCAGGGCCGAACAGTGGATGAAATGCAGCTGCAGGCCTTCGCTGCGCGCTACCTGGGTGTATTCGGCGGCAAGGTTTTCCAGCAGTTCGCTCAAGACGAACGGCGCAATGTCGGCCTTGATCACCCCGGCATCGAGCTTGGAAATATCCACCAGAGTGCCTAGCAGGTTTTCCACGTCTTCCAGTGAATTGCTGACATTGCGCACCAGATTCTCGTTGGCCATCGGCTCGCGTCGCTCCAGCAAGGCACTGGTGAACAACCGCGCGGCGTTCAGCGGTTGCAGCAGGTCGTGGCTGACGGCGGCGAGAAACTTGGTTTTCGACAGGTTGGCCTGTTCCGCTTCCAGCTTGGCCTCGCGCAAGCGCGACTCGACCCGGCGACGCTCGTCGATTTCGCGCAGCAACTGGTCGTTGAGGGTGGTCAATTCAGCAGTGCGCTCGCGCACCCGCAGTTCGAGATTCTGATAAGCCTGGTGCAGCGCCTCGGCGGTACGGCGGCGTTCGGTGATGTCGCGGATCAACACGAAGATCCCCACCACCTCGCCGCTGGCCATGCGATTGGGCACATAGGAGCGCAACATGTAGCGCTCCTGATTGTTGACGTTGGTCTCGGCGAATTCGAAGGTCACGCTCTCCCCGGCCAGTGCCCGCGCCACGTACGATTCCAGGCGCTGGTAATGCTGCTCGCTGTGCACTTCGCGCAGGCTCTGGCCGAGCATCACCCCGCGCGGCCAGCAATACCATTGCTCGTAGACCTTGTTGGTAAACTCGTAGACCAGGTCGGCATTGAGGTAGGCGATCAACGCCGGCACATGGTCGGTGATCAGTCGAATCCAGCGCTCGCTTTCGCTCAGGGCTTGCGCGTGCTGGTAGCGCTCGGTGATGTCGGTGAAGGTATTGACGAAGCCGCCGGTGGGCAACGGATGGGTGCGAATTTCCAGGACCCGGCCGTCGCACAGGCGCTGCTCGCACTCCTGCACGGGTCGCCCGTTTGCGCCACGGCTGGCCGGGGTCAGCAGGGTCAACTCGCTGTCGGCGATGACTTCGGCAAACGGACGATGGGCCGCCACCGGCGCCAGGCCGCTGAGCTCGAGGAAGCGCCGGTTCCACAGTTCGAGAATGCCCTCGGCGTTGACCATGGCCACCCCTTGGGACAAGTTGTCGACCGCCCGTTGCAGCAAGTGCGATTTCTGCGCCACCGCCTGCTCGCGGCGCACGGTTTCGCTGAGTTTGACGTCGGTGATGTCGGTGAACAGGATCACCCGCCCACCCTCCTGGGTCGGCCGTTCGCTGACCTGCAGCCAGCGACCGTCCTGCAAGCGATACAACAGGTTTTCGTCGGCATGCCCGCGAGGTTCTTCGGTCAACAGGCCATTGTTGAGCATCAGGCGCTTGACCTCGGTCAGGCGCATGCCGGCGTTGATCCGCACCCGGCTGTTGCTCCAGAACGCCTTGAAGCGGCTGTTGAACAAGACAATGCGCTGCTCGGCATCAAACAGCACGAAGGCATCGGAAATGCTCTCGATGGCATCGATCAGGTGCTGATGGGCCGTCTCGGCGCGCAGGCGGGCGTCGCTGAGCAAATGGTTGCCGGCCTTGAGCTCGGCCATGGCCTGGTTCAAGGCGTCGGTGCGTTCACGCACCTGCTCGGCCAACACCACCGAATGCTGGAAGGCGGCGTACGGATCGTTGCCGCGGGTGACGCCGGACTCGATGCGCTCGATCAGCGCCGCGTTGATGCGCTGCAGTTTCTGATTATCGTGCTGCAGGACCGCGATTTGCGCCCGCAGTTCAGCGCTGTCCACGGGACCGACCGCGGGCAATGGCAACGCCGGTGAAGGTCTGGTTGATGTGCATGCCATTGAACTGTTCTCCGTAGGTGTTGAACCCCATCACCCGCTGTTCGCGCAAAAAACTGCCGATCAGGTCCAGGCTGCCGTTGTCTTCCAGCTCCAGGCGCCTGAGGAAACAGTCACAACCTATGGTCAGCAACAGATCGCCGAGCCGTTGCTGCAAGCCGTCGAACAGACACTGAAGATTGGGCAGCATAGGGCCCGGGGTCATGGCGGTGAGCACGATGCCGTTTTCCACCGCGCAATAAAAACTCAGGCTCAGGTCCGGATGAACCTGCTGGATGGCGCGCACGTAATACTGCTCGTTGATCCGCACCGCCAAGGGGTGCGCGGCGAAGACCCGGTGGTCGAGTTCGCTTACTGGCACGCCAATGTGCCGGGCGTACTCGGCGGCGGCCGGCTCGGCGTTGAGTTCGAAGACCCGCCGCGAGGCGCTGTCGGCTCCGGTGACCACCAGTTTCTCCGCTCGCGGCAGGATGTGATGGGTGGTGAACACTTCGAAGTCCAGCCAGGTATTGACCAGCACCACCACCGCCGCGCCGCTGTGAAACCCGCCGTCGAAATAGACATGGGTGTGGGTCAGGTAGTTGTCGTCACCGGCCGAGCCGCCGAAATGCGGAATATCGCCCAGCGCCGCACTCAAGGCGGCCAGGACCATTTCTTCCCGGCTGGACAGGCCATCGAGCAACGTCAGGGCAAAGCTGTGGCCCTTGATGGGCGCCAGGGTGTTGCTGCGACAGCCGTTGACCAGGCGCTCGACCATCTGCTGCGCGTCGATCAGACTGAAGTACTCCATTTCGTCGATCAGTTCCAGGGCGATGGAAAAGTACCGATGATCAAAGCCCACCGCCGTCACGCAATTGCGCCCATAACCCTGGGCAGTGATTTCGCCGGCGCTGGTGCAACCCGCCAGGCGTATGCCGCCGAACCCTTGCTGCAAGGCCTGGCCCAGCCCCGGCAAATCGTACTCGGCGGAACAGAAAAACAGCACGAAGCCCAGGTGCGGATGCAGCAACTGCCGCGCCAGCTCCTGCGCCACCTGCTGCGGATCGGTGGCCTGGGACATCGCACTGACGATCCCTTCGTTCTGGACCTGCTCCATCGTCGCCTCCAGCAGGTGCGTGTGTGTGAGGCTCGAGTGTACGAAGCCAGCCGAGTGCCACGAATGCTACTTGGGTAGCAGGTAGCCGCTTCAATGGGAGGAGACACCACATTTCCTTGTAGGAGCGAGGCTTGCCCGCGAAGGCGGTGTGTCCGTTAACATAAATTTTGAATGTGACGCCCTCTTCGCGGGCAAGCCTCGCTCCTACAGGGATCGGAGTTGTGCCGACCTCCTGGTTACCAGGTCAACACAGCCCCCACCGCAAAGGTATCGGTGTCTTCGTTCTGCGCACTGTTGTCATGGCCGTTGATTTCGAACTGGTTGTACTCGGCCACCAGCTTGAGGTTGTCGTTCACGTCATGGAACAGCGCGATGCCGCGGGTCTCGTAGTCCGCGCCACTGCCGACCACGCCGTTGCCATCGTCATTGGTCTTGCCGTAGGACAGTGCCAGGCGGTTCTTGCCCAGTTTGTAGGAGCCCTGCAACAGATAGCCGTCGCTGTCGACGTTGCGCAGGGTCGGTTCGCCCGCGTTGTTGGTGAAAAACGGATTGATGCCCTTGGCCTGAAAACCCGACCCGACCAGGGACAAGCCGCCCATTTTCGCCTGCACGCCATAACCGACGCCTTTGGAGGTGACGGTGTCGACGGTGGAATCGGTATTGTCCGAAGTCTGGTAGCTGCCGTTGACCCAGCTGTAGATCTTCGCCCCGGCGAGGTCGAACTGGTAGGTGATCTCGCTCTCGGTGCGCGGGTTTTCCTGATAGGCCTTGCCGGTGGGGCTGCTGTCGTTGGTGTCCACCGGGTCCATGATCCCCACCGCCACGCGCAAACCGTCCATCACCGGCGTGCGGTAGGTGATCTGCGAGGTCGGGAACGGATAGGGGTAACCGGTGCCGATGTTGCCGAACGACACCCCGCCGCCATCCACCAGCCCCAGGGTATCGCTGACCTGACCGTAGCCGGCGAGCAGCTCATCGAGCAGGATGTTGGAGCGCGCGAACAGGCCGAAGTCCTTGCCGATCAACACTTCGCCCCATTCCGGGTTGGCCACGGTGCCGTAGAACTGCCGCACATCGATCGCGGTGTCGGTGCCATTGGTCTCACTGTCGTTGATGGTGACCCAGAACGAGGCGCGGGCACCGAGCTTGAGGTCATCGACCTGCTTGCCCATGTTGAAGCCCAGGTAGTTGGGCAGGAAACCCATTTTCACCCGTGATTGACGGCGGTCGAATTGGTCGCCGGCGCGGTCGACATCGCTGTTCACGTAGAAGGCGTTGATGTAGCCGTCGGTGGAGAACGTGGTCTGGTCCTTGTCGTACAGCATGATTTCGGCTTCGGCCGTGGCACTCATGCCGAAGGAAGACAGACTGGCGATCAACGCCGGTAAAAAACGATGCGTGAAGTTCTTATTGTTGTGCATGGCGCGCTCCGCGACTGGGACGAGGTGTCGGAGGCGATTATCGAAAGCTGACGGGCGGCGCCATACGCTGCCTTTGGGGTGGTTTCGAGGTGCTTTGGAATGGCCGCAATTACGCGATAAATGCGGCGTAAGACCGCCTGTCGGCAAGGCTCACAACTTAGGGTGTAGGCCTGTAGCCCCCCAAAAAAAATGCCCGGGTCTTGCGACCCGGGCATTTCGTTCTGGCGGCTCTGCGTTTCATCGCTGCCAGCGCTAGAAACTCGCCTTGACCGACAACATGAAGTTGCGTGGATCACCGTAGTAGTTGCCGAAGGTTTCGGTACCGATGGTGGCGTAGTAGCGCTTGTCGAACAGGTTGTTGCCGTTGAGCGCGACCGACCAGGTGTCGTCGATGCGGTAGCCGATGCGGCCGTTCCAGATCGCATAACCTGACTGGCTGATCTTCTCGCCACTGGAAGGTGAAACGCGGAAGTTATCGCTTTGGGCGTTAACACCGGCACCAAGGGTGAATCGCTCAAGCGCCCCACCCAGGGCGTAATCGCCCCACATCCGCAACATATGCCGCGGCACATAACTGTTGAACGCTGCGCCGTTGAGGCTGCTGTCGATATCGTCGAGCGTTTTGGTCTGGGTATAGGTGTAGCCCGCCAGCACTTGCAGGCGCTCTATGACTTCACCGCTGATCTCGGCTTCGAAACCCTGGGCGCGAACCTTGCCGGCATTGACGTAGCAGTAGCCATCGGATGACGGGCAGGACGAGTTGTAGTCAGTCTGCGCCTGATCTTTCTGGATCGTACGGAACAGGTTGAAGGAGCTGTTCAGTCGACCGTCGAACCAGGCGCCCTTGATCCCCAGCTCATAGCTCTGGCCGACGAGAGGCTTGAGCGCAGCACCGTCTTCGGAGCGGTAATTGCCTTGCGGGGTGAAGATTTCCGCGTAGCTGGCGTAGGCCGTCAGGTTCTCGTTCAGGTCCAGCAGCACGCCGGCAAACGGCGTCACCTGCCCGGTCTCTGTGGTGCTGGAGTGTTCCGAGGTACCCGTGTTGATGAACTCGGAGTCGGTATCGGAGTTGTACCAGCTCACCCGAGCGCCGACGACAACGGTCAGCGGATCAGCCAGTTTCAAGCGCAGTGTCGAGTAAATGCCCTTCTGTTTAGTGACTGAATCGACCGGCCCGCCACGAGATGAGTTGTCGATGAAGTAGCTGTCATCCGGCTCTGGAATATGCTTGTCGGGGTTGAACACATTCTGGCGCTGCGGCAGAAATGCCACTGAGTAGAAGTCGTTCTTTTTCGAACGGCTGGCGTTGAAGCCCACGACCAGTTCATGTCGTTGACCGAACGCGTCGAACTTGCCATCGACGTAGGCGTCCAGGCCGTAATCGACCTGATCGTAGTCATACATGCTGCCCAGCATGCCGGTGGTATCGGTACCGGGCGTCACGGCGCCGGAAGCGAATGCGTACTTGATGTCCTGGGTGTTTTTTGTATAGACACTGGCGACCTTCAAGGCCCAGTCATCGTTGAGCTGGTGATTCAGGTCACTGAAGACCGTGGTGCGCTGGCTGCGCCAGGTATTCCACGCAGGATCGAGACAGGTCGAGCGGCTGAGCTTCAAGTCGCTGCGGTCCTTGTAACGCGGCAGGCCACCCCAGCAAGGGCTGGCATCCACGTCTTCATAGGCAACGCCCAACCCGAGCGTCGTGTCGGGGCTCAGGTCAAGGTCGAGCGCGCCGTAGTACACCTGATCCTTGCGACTGGCGTCGTCCACGAAATAATGCCGGCTCTGCTCGGCGACCACCGCCCGACCGCGCAAGGTGCCGGATTCGTTCAGCGGGCCACCGGTGTCGACCTGCCCGCGATAATTGTCCCAGCTGCCAGCGGACAGCGTGATGTCCCTGTGCGCGGAAGTCTGGCCGCGTTTGCGCACGAAGTTCACCCCGCCGGCGGTGCCACCCGCGCCTTTCATCATTCCCGCGGCGCCGCGAAGAATTTCGACCCGGTCGTAATACGCCATGTCACCGCTGAAACTGTCGGCCTGGACATAGAGGTTGCCCATGTCCAGGGGCACACCGTCGTACTGGTACTGGCCCGACATGCGGAACCCGCGCGAGTAGAAGTACTTGCCGCCCATGGTCGAGTCGTAGACGGTGATGCCCGGGGTCTTTTCCATGACCTGGTCGATGGTGTTCAGGTTCTGGTCATCGAGCATCTTGCGCGTCATCACCGTGACTGATTGCGGCGTTTCCCTGAGCGAGTGCTCACCCTTGCCGAGGGTGACTGCACCCGTGGTGTACGAGCCGCTGTATTCGGTGGTCGCGCCCAGCACTTGTCCATTGATGTTGGTAGCACCCAGTTCCAGCGCCGAGCCGACGGTCGGAACCGCCCGTAGAACATAAGTACCGTTGGCCTGGGGTTCGGCCTGCAGACCGCTGCCGCCCAGGATCCGTGCAAACCCTTCGCTGACACCAAACGCACCCTGGAGCCCTGGGGATTTCAACCCATCGGTTTGTCGCGCATCGAACGACAGCGCAGCGCCCGCCGCGCTGGCGAAGTGGCTGAGAACTTCGGTCAGGTTGCCAGCGGCGATGTCGAAGGATTTAACCGAACTTTGCTGCTGCGCTGGCACCTGTGCCGCAACCGTTGCCGTTGGCCAGACGCCGGCCGTCGTTACCGCCAACAACCCGACCTTGACTGCGGTCGCCAGACGACCAGGCTTGTACTCCCGAGACATGCTTACCCTCCCCCAAAACGATCTGTAAAAACTCATTGAGGGATGAGCCGGACGATGCGCATGAAAAGTGCAAACCCGGACAAACTATTTTCAACTCACTGTAAAAGCGTACTGGCAGGCGACGACACATCGACCCAATACCGGCTGTACCGGGTGATTCGCAGCGAGAAGCCACTCTCCAGCGCAGCCAGCGCCAGGTCGGTGTCATCAATGGGAAAAGCGCCAGATACTTTCAGCTGGGCAATACGCGGATCGCAGCGCAGCACACCGGGGCGGTAGCGCGAAAGGTCGGCCATCAGCTCGGCCAGGGGACGATTGATAGCGATGATGCTCCCCTGTTGCCAGGCACCGACCGAAGCGTCGTTGCGCCGTACCCCCCCCAATGAGTGGCCATCGAAGTCCAGGGACTGGCCGGCGTCCACACGCACCGTCGAGCCAGCGCCAGCCGAACGCACCTCGATGGCCTTCTCGATCACCGCCACGCCACCGCCCTGCTCATCGGACCGGACGATAAACCGTGTGCCGAGCGCCAGCACCTCGGCATGACGGGTGAGCACCTTGAACGGCCGCTGCAAGGGATCGACAGCGGTCGTCACCTGTATCTCGCCCCGCAACAGTTCGAGTACACGTTGATGACCGTCGAAACGAAGGTTGACCGACGTATCGGTGTTGAGTAGCAACACGCTGCCATCGGCCAAGCGAAACTCACGGCGCTCACCCACTGCGGTGCGAAAATCGGCAAACAGGTTGCGCGAGGTCTCGCTTTGCCAGCCCAGCCAGCCCAGCGAACCGGCTGACACGAGCACCAGCACACTGCGCAACACCTGGCGCCGGGATCGATCAGCGCCGCGCAACGCTGGCGCAGCCAGTGAACCCGGCACACTGGCCATCTGCTCTCCTACGTCGATCATGCGTTGCCAAGCTTGGCGATGGGCAGGATCGGCGCCCAGCCAGTCGTTCCAGGCAGCCAGGTCCGCCTCGGTGGCGATACCCGACCGAAGTCGGGCATACCAGCGCGAGGCGGCGCCAATCGCCTTCAACTCAGCGGGTGAAAGGCTCACGCCAGTTGCAGCCGAATCTGCATCAGACAGCAATGCTCCATGGCCTTGGCCATGTAGTTGTTGACCGTGCGGGCGCTGATATTCAGGCGCTCGGCAATCTGCGGGTAGGTCAACCCGTCGAACTGCGACAGGATGAACGCCTGCTTGACCTTGGTCCCCAATCCTTGCAACAGGCGGTCGATTTCCATCAGGGCTTGCAACAGGATCGCCTGTTCCTCCAGTGAAGGTTGCTGCCATTCGGGCATGGCCGCCAAGGCTTCGAGGTAGGACTGTTCCAGCGAACGGCGGCGAAACAGATCGATCAGCAAGCCCTTGGCGATCATCGACAGGTAAGGCCGTGGCTCGCGAATCTCCAGCGCGTTTCGCGCCTTGATGACCCGAACGAAAGTGTCCTGCGCCAGGTCCGCCGCATCGAAAGCATTGCCCAGACGCTTGCGCAGCCAGCCATTGAGCCAACCGTGATGGTCGCAATACAGATCATTGACGGCGTTGCGCAGGGATAAATCGTTGGCGGACATGACGATGGAATAATTCGCGAGTGATAATGACTCGCATTGTCAGGTGCGCGCAGGGTGATTTGCAATAGCCACTGTGGCCAACGAACCCTGCCCTACCGGAAGGCAGGGCCAGGCACGGGCTACGCTGATATCATTGAAGAACTTACAAGCGGGGTGGAAAGTATGAACCGTCAGAAAAAACTGCAGCAGCTGTTCAAGGAAAAGGCCAAGAAGGCCAGCGCCAAACTGGCTCCGAAAAAGCCTAAGTACATTTGTAAGGCGGACCGATTGAAACTGGCTGCTGAAGCCAGTCAGGACTCGATCATTTCCTCGCAGAGCTGATCTACGAATCTTCTCATTGGCTGCCGGTTCAATTTATCGAAGCGGCGTTAGCGCGTAGAGGCCTCTCAAACGCTGCGCCAGCAGGCAGGTAAAGGCGAGTACCGGGATCAGTGCACAGCCGGCCGCCAGCCATAGCAGAGCGCCAAACCCCTGGCCGACCAGTTGCCCGGCCACGGCCGGGCCGGCCATGGAGCTCAAGGCAAAGGCTCCGGGAATCAACATGATCGAGCGACCGCTGCTGTCCAGGCGAGCAATTGCCGCGGTCTGGTAGACACAGCCCCAGGTGAACCCCACCTCCCAGATCCAGGCACCGGCGGCATACATCAGGAAGCCCTCGGCGTTGCCCAGTAACATCAGCCCCGTTCCCAGTACCGCCAGGACAACGACATGGGGCAAGCGCACGCCCAGACGATCGCCCACCACGGCCAGGACAAGCGCAGCTGCGCCGCCCAGTAACTTCAACACCGCGAAAACGATACCCAGTTCCGTCGGCTGCAGCGCCAGGCCATGGCCCAAACGTTCAAGGAACGCCCAAAGGCCAATTTGCCCCACGCCGAACAGGAAGAAAAAGGCCAACGCGGCATAAGCTGCAGGCGGCAATCGAAAGCGTAAGAGCAACGATCCGCCATGCAATTGCTCTCTTTCACCAATAAAGTCCTGGCGCTTTGGCAATACCAATGCGCTGAGACTCAACAACAGGATGATCGCGGCCAGCATCACGGCCGCACCGGCGTAGTGGAAATACGCAATCACCAGCGATGGCAAGGCGAAAAGCACGGCAGCCACCACCCCGAGTTCGATGCCCAGACGCATACCCAAGGCGCGTTCCTTGTTGGCCATTTCGCCCATGATGCGCATGCCGAGGCAGGTCATCAGCGCGGCAAAAAAACCAATCACGGCCCACACCGGCAACTGCGCCGCGGCCGGTAGCCATGACGACATCCAGTACGCCGCCGCAGCCCCGACCGCACAGCCCAGGGTCAACCAGCGCCAGTTCAAGCGGTCAATCAGCATCACGGCCACCAGCGTGCCGAGCAGGTAGCCGGCAAAACACACCGATCCCAGCAGGCCGATCTGTTGGACACTGAACCCAAGGCTGTCGACCATCGAACCGAGCAGGATAGGCAAGGTATTGAATGGCAAACCACCAATCGTCGAGGCAAAGCTGGCGGCCAGCATGATCGCCAGTGTTTTACGGCCACTCATGTTCATTGTGCGTTCCTGCCCGGGTGGTTATCAGCGCTGGCCGACGGTGATGATTTCGCGGCGTTCGGCCATGGCGGCCGGCACGCTTTCTTCGTCCATGAAAAACTGGTCGTACCATTCACGCAGTTGGTAGACCGGGCCATCCCCTTCAGCCAGGACCGGGTTGTTGACCCGAATCTTGTGCGCCCAGATGTCCACATCCTGATAGAACGACTCGCGGTTGCGCATCACATAGTCCTGAGCCAGGGCGCGGTTCTGCTCCTCGCTCCAGCCCGGGATTTTTTTCACCATGCAACCAAAGCGCAGTTCGAAACTGTTGCCATTGATTGGCACGTGGCAGTTGAGCAGGATCGAGTGGATTTCCATGCCTTCGAACACCGCGCGCATGCGGGTGAAATGGGTCGCGGGCCCGTAGTAAGCCGACTCGGCCACCAGGTCGCCGCCCAGTCGCTCGGAGTCACCGTGGAAAATCTGCTGGGCGATGTGGCCTTCGAAAACGTTGGCGAAGTACTTGGTCGGAGTGCCGTGAACCGGGCCGAAATGCTGGGCATCCGCCAGGTTGTCGACCAGTTCCCGCGGGTTGGTCTCGATGATCAGCTTGTCCATGTGCCAGTCGTGCAGCCATTCGTCGCTGTCCTGCTCGGGCAGATGAGGAATCACCACCTCGTCTGCCGGGGCCTTGCCTTGCGGGTTATTCCAGACGAACAGCAGTCTGTTCTCTTCACAGGTCAGCCAGCTGCGGGTCTTGGCTTTCGGCGGGATGCGCTTGCAGTACGGAATCTCCACGCACTTGCCGCTCGCGTCGTATTGCCAGTGGTGAAATGGGCAGACCACGCGGTCGTTTTCCAGGGTACCGCGCGACAGGTCGGCGCCCATGTGCGGGCAATGCGCATCGATGACGCTGATCTGGCCGCTGGACGTGGCAAACGCCAGCAAGCGCGTGCCAAAGATATCCAGGGTGTGCAATTGGCCGTCACGGTAGTCGGCCGCTTCACCCAGGCAATGCCAGCCTCGACCAAAGCGAGGGGCCAGAACATTTTCGACATTGATTGCAGCGAGCTTGGTCATTGTTATTGTTCCTCGTGTGGAAATCCCCGATAACTTGCCCGGTCAATCTTCACCGAGCAGATGCCGGAGCTCATCCTCCGCATGGACTAGATGAGCCTTCCACCACGACTTCTCCAGACTGTCAGCGCCAGTCGGCGACAATCCCATGCTCCAGGGCGAAGGGCTGAGCGGCAATCGTGCGCCGCTGAAAATCCACCGCCTGCCCGGCAGTGGCCAGCCACACCATGACCGCGGCCGGCACCTGGGGGGGAGCGGTGCCGATGCGCATGGCCAGCAAGCCACTCTCGCCAATCGTGGCCTTCAGTGCGTCGGTAGTGACCACCCCGGGATTGAGCGTGAAGGCGCGAATCCCCTGCTTGCCCAGCTCGGCGGCAAGCACCCCGGACACCCGGGAAACCGCAGCCTTGCCTGCCCCATAGGCGTACCCCCAGCCGCCGTCGGCGGCGGCCACGGGAGGATCGCCCTCGCCGGCCCCGGAGGTCACGTTGATCACCACCCCCGCCCCCCGTTCGAGCATGGCCGCCAGCACCGTCTGGGTGAGCAGTAACGGCGCCAGTATGTAGCCCTTGAACACCCGTTCCATGGTCTGCGCCTGCAGTGTCATGAACGCCGCATTCAAATCGTTGCCCTGGTAAATGGCGTTATTGACCAGCACATCGATGCGCCCGAACGCTGCCAGCACAGCCTGCCCGGCCGCCACCACCGAGGCGCTGTCGAGCAGGTCCATGGGCACCACCAGCGCCTCGCGCCCCAACTCGCGGATGGCCGCCGCGGTGCTGTTGAGGCTGCCGGACAAGGGCACGCCCTGGGCATCGCACAAGCGATGGCTGGCGTGCTCGCCCTCCTCCAATGTGCGGGCACTGATTGCCACATCAAATCCGGCCCGGGCAAAAGCCAATGCCGTCTCCCGGCCGATACCGCGGCTGGCGCCGGTAATGAATGCCACCTTGGTCATGGTCATGCTCTCTGTGGCAAGGGTCAGAAACTGGCCGGGCGGACCATGGCATCCATACCGCCATCGACAAAGATCACGCTGCCGTGGACGAAGCTGGCCTGTGCGGACTGCAGGAATGCCACCACTTGAGCGATTTCCTCGGGGTGACCGGAGCGCCCCAGCGGTGCGACGAACTCACGGACAGCCTTGGCAAAACGCGGGTCGTTCAGCGACGCCTGATGCAACGGCGTCTCCACCGCTCCCGGCGCCACCACATTCAGTCGAATGCCCTGCTTGGCCCAGGCAACCGCCTTGCTGCGGGCATTGCGGGTCACCGCGTACTTGGAGCTGGCATAGGCGACGTGGGACAGCCCCAGGGCATTGGCATGTTCCAGCGCCAGGGTTTCGTTGCTGGCGAGCATGGCCGCGACCATCGGCTGCTGATCGGGCTTGGCGTGGGTGGCGGCAATCGAGCCGATCACCACGGCGGCCGGCTTGTCGCCCCTGGCCAGGGCATCGGCCAGACCATCGAGCAGCTCAGTGACGCCGAAGTAATTGACCGCGATAATGATATCGGACGTCGCGCTGGAACCTACCCCGGCGCAGCAGACCAGGCCGTCGAGCACGCCTGCGCTTTGCTCAAGCACCGCACTGATGGCTGCCTGGCGTCCGGCCGGGCTGGACAGGTCGGCGATGACCTCGGCGTTTGCCCGATCGATACCGATGATACGGTGCCCTGCCGCGCGTAGCGCCTGGCAGACTGCCGCGCCTATACCGGATGCAGAACCGCTGACCGCTGTAACTGGCATAACGTTCTTCCTCATTAAATAACGGTGTCGGCTAGTATTGGGGCCGCACAAAGCCGCCAACATCGTCCGCACGGACTAAAACGCCCCGATCTTGCGAGCAAGAACGGGGCGTTCGGTTGACAAGGACCACGCTCAGGCGCGGTTGCGTACCGGCTGAGCCAGCTTCAACGCCGGCGTTTGGGGCTTATCGCTTGCCAGCATCGCCAACTTGGGCTTTCCCAGGGCAACCACACTGTTGAGGATGATGCGCACCAACTCCGTTTGGCGGCGGACCCCGGTCTTCGAGAAAATCGAGCGCAAGTGCGCCCGGGCAGTGTTGCGACGCACATTCAGCACTTCGGCGGCTTCTTCGAGGGACAGGCCGTTGGCCAACTCCATGGCCAATGCGGTTTCGGCCCGCGTCAGGTTGAACAGTTGCTTGGTCACCGTTTCACTGGCCATGGAACGGCCGACGGCGTCGCGGATGTACACCACCACCACAGGTTTGCTCTTGCCTTCGGCCCAGTCCTGGGTCGGAATCGGCTCGACGACGACGCCCAGGTTGATCTGTCCAGACGGCCTGGACACCGACATCGCTTCAGCCGCCGTGCTGACCTGCTCACTGCTCGCTTCGCGCGCGAAGGCGTTACGCACCAGGCGCTGCAACTCGCGATTATCGGTGGGGTAAGTGGCTTCAAGACGGCCGCCGACCAGCTTGAGTCCATCGGCCTGCTTCAGCAATTCGCTGGCCACAGGGTTCAGGCGCAGCACGCTGCCGTTCTGGTCAAGGACGATGGTGGCCACTGACAAGCGGCTGATGGCCTGGGAGTACAACTCACCGATCGATTCGCTGCGATCGAGCAGATTGTGCACATGCATCGCACGGCGCAAGTGCGGCAGGAGCATTTCGCACAAGGTGCGTTCGGAGGCGGTGAATTTCGGCGCGGCTTTCGGCCGGGTGATGCGAAAGCGCAGCTTGCCGCCATCGGGCGTGGAAACATCGGCACCCATGATGTGGAAGGTGTCGTGGAGGGTGCCATAGGTCTTGTAGTAAACCGAATTAGTCCACTGCGCCTCGGTCATCAGGTCGTCGACCGTGAACACCTGGTCGATCGGCGGGTTGCTGAAGGGCGTGACCGATTGTTGATAAGGCCAGTAACTCACCTCTCCATCACCTTCGATGTCGCCGACGACAATCATCAGGCCCAGGTCCGGCTGCTCAGGCACTCGCAAGATCAAGGTGACATAGTTGGCCTGGTACAAGCTTCGGACATGGCGCAGGGTCTTGGCCATCAACTTGTGATCCAGCGAGCCGTCGTAGAACTCGCCGATGAGCCTGTCATATTCAGCCAGCTCCACGCCCATTTCTGCCAGGGCCTGAACACTCAAACTGGAATTTTCCATCGCTCGTTTCCTCGCGGGACACAGCTCAGGCCATGCCCGTTTTTATTGTTATGATTCGAACACTTGCGCATGCGGTGTGCGGCCTGTTCTGGCCGCCACCAATGGCTTGCCCTGATTGAACCAGGCGGCCAGCGCCGGTAGCAGGAAAATCGCCCCAAGCACATTGACCAGAAACATGAACGATAGCAATACCCCCATGTCGGCCTGAAACTTCAGCGGCGCAAAGGCCCAGGTGCAGACCCCGATCGACATGGTCAGGGCGGTGAACACGGCCGCCGTTCCGCGCTGGCACATGGCCCGGTAGAATGCATTACGCAGGTCGGCGCCGTCGGCCATTTCATGCTGGATCCGTTCATAAAGGTAAATGCCGTAGTCCACACCTACTCCGACCCCGAGCGCCATCACCGGCAGTGTCGCCACCTTCAGGCCGATGCCGAGCATGGCCATCAGCGCGTTGCACAGCACCGCAACGATGGCCAGCGGTACCAGGATGCACAGCACCGCGCGCAATGAGCCAAACGTCAGCCAGCAAAACAGCAGCACCGAGCCGAACAACGCCACCAGCATCAGCACCTCGGCGCGCTTGACCGCATCATTGGACGCCGCCATCACCCCCACGTTGCCTCCGCCCAGGAGGAACTTGATTTCCGGGACCTGGACCTGGTCGATGATCCGCTTGGCTTCCTTGACCACATGGGACACCGTCGCGCCATCGTGATCGGAGAGGAACACCAGGATCTGCATCTGCTGGCAGCCATCGGTCACCAGGCCGTCATCGGGCATATAGGCCCGGGCACCCTGGCTCAACCCCCGGGACGAGCCCGGAATAGCCGCCCAGCGCGGGTTGCCTTCGTTGTTGCCGGCAATCACCGTCTTGCCGAAACCGGCCACACTCTGCACTGACTGCACCCCCGTGACGCTGCGCATCTTGAAGTCGAAGGCCTCGACGGCACGCATCACCGTCGGCGACAGGCAGGCCTCCTCCAGGCCCTGGGCCTCGACGAACACCGCCAGCACATCGAGGCCGATGGAATAGCTGCCGACAATCTTCGCGTTGTCCTGGTTGTAGCGCGACTCGGCGCGCAACTCCGGCGCACCGGCACCGATGTCACCGACTTCCAGCTGCCGCGCCTTGAGCACCGCGACGCCGAGCAACATCAGGCTGAGCACCAGCACCGCCAGCGCCGGACGCGGCTCGGCCAGTGCCGACAGCCGCCACCACAGCGGGTGCCTGCCCTGCTGCTGGACGCGCCCCTTGGCCAGCACGCTACGCTCGAGGCGCAAATGGGAAATGATGATCGGCAACATCATCTTGTTGGTGATGATCATCAGCATCACACCGATGCAGGCGGTCACGCCCAGTTCATGCACGATCGGGATGTCGATCAGCATGATCACGGCAAAACCCAGGGCATTCATCAGCAGCGCCAGGGAACCGGGAATGAAGATGTTGCAGAAAGCCAGGCGCGCCGCCTGCACCGAGTCCTTTCCGGCCAGGACTTCCTGCTTCCAGGCATTGGTCATCTGCACGGCGTGCGAGACACCGATGGAGAAGATCAGGAACGGCACCAGAATCGACATCGGGTCGATGCCCAGACCCATCAGCGGCAGCAGTCCCAGGAGCCAGACCACCGGTAGCAAGGCCACCAGCAAGGCCACCACGGTCAGGCGCAGCGACCGCGAGTAGATCCACAGCAGCAGGCCGGTGATCAGGAAGGCGACGACAAAAAAACCGATCACTGTCATCAGGCCTTCGACCACATCGCCCACCAGCTTGGCGAAGCCGACGATGTTGATTTCCACCTGGTCGCTGGCGTATTTGGCGCGGATGTCTTCCAGGCTCCGGGACACGTCCACATAACTGACCGCCTTGCCGGTCTGCGGGTCGACATCCTGCAAGTCGGCACGCACCATGGCCGATTTCAGGTCGTTGGCCACCAGCCGCCCGACCTGCCCGGAGCGGGTGGCGTTGCTGCGCACCTGGGCCAGGTCCTCGGCAGTTCCGGTAAAGCGCGGCGGCACCACCACATCGCCGAAAAAGCCTTCTTCGGTGATTTCGATGTAGCGCACATTGGCTGTGAACAACGAGGTGACGCTGGCGCGGCTGACCCCGTTGATGAAGAACACGTCGTCAGTGACCTTGCGCAACGTGTCGAGGAACTGCGGGTTATAGATATCCCCTTCGCCTTTCCATTTCACGCTGACCAGAAAACGGTTGGCCCCGGTGAAATACTGACTGAAACCGAGGAAGTTGAGCATGTACTCATGCCGCACCGGGATCTGCTTGTTGAAGCCAGGATCGAGCTGGGTGTGCGTGGCGCTGTACCCCAGGCCCAAGGTCAGCAACACAAACACCGACAGCAGCAGTTTGCGTTGCCCAAGCAACAGGTCGGCACAGCGCTCGACCATGCGGTCGACCCAGGATTTACCGTGTTTCATGACGCTGCTCCCCTTTGCCCAGCACGGCAACGCTGTTGCCGCTGCCCTGATACACACCACGTTCACCGGCCACCAGCACCTGGTCGCCCTCCACCACAACAGCTGAGGTCAAGGTCCCAAGCCCGGGTTGCCGGCTGGTGCCGAGCAGGTGGCCCTGGCCATCGAGGCGCACCATCGAACTGCCCGCGCCGACAATCAATAACCCGCCGTTGTCCGGTAGCAGCACATGACCATAGAGCGGTTGCGTGTTGCCGACCTTGATGGCCTGCCATTGCTCGCCGAAGTTATCGGTGACGAAGACATGACCGCGCATGCCGTAGGTCACCCAACGCTGGGAACTCAGGCGGACCACGCCAAACAGCGAGCCGTTGTAGAACGTCGGCAACTGTTGCCAGTGCTGGCCGTTATCGGCACTGCGCAGGACCAGGCCCTGCTCGCCGACCAGCATGCGCCGGCCATCACTGCCGCCATCCATGCCATTGAGGTGAGAGCGATCGACTTCCAGCGCCAGCACTTGCCAGCTCTGCCCGGCATCGTCGGACTGGTAGAACTTGCCGTAGCTGCCGAACACAAAGACCTGGTCACTGCCAGCCGCCCAAACGCCCAGCAATGGCTCACCGGCTTCGGGCTCGTAGTGAACCTCCTGCCAGCTGCTGCCCTCGTCGGAGGAACGCAGGATCAACCCATCCTGGCCAACGGCAATCAGTTGCCCGGCGCTCAATGCGGTAATGGCGGTGAGGGAAATCTGCCGGCGCGGCTCGACACTGGCCTGCTGCCAGGCATGGCCGCGGTCATCGCTGATCAAAATGGTGCCGCGTTCGCCCACCGCCACCTGGCGCTTGCCCAGGTTGAGCAGACCATTGATTTGCATGCGGTCTGTGTTCAGTGCCGTTTCACCGACGCTCACGCCCTCACGCGGGGTGAACGCCAGCGCGACGATTGCGGCGACCGCAATGCACACCAGGTAAGCGATCAACTGGCGCATGGGCGACTCCTTGCAGCAACATCCAGGCGCTCGACAATAGACATACAGCCCACCCTCTTATTCTTGTAGAAGTGAATCACCGCACCCACGAGGTGCGGCGCTTGCAACCGCTCTTGACTGAGGTGTGTAGATAGTCGTCCTGCCCGGCTCCCGGGGCATCGTCCAAATGGCCTACCCCGGTGCCGAACGACCCAATCCGTGATCAAGGAAGTTCGAACAGGCCCGCCGCGCCCATGCCGCCGCCAATGCACATCGCCACGACCACGTAGCGCGCGCCGCGGCGACGCCCTTCAAGCAGGGCGTGACCGACCATGCGCGCACCGGACATGCCGAACGGGTGACCGATGGAAATGGCCCCGCCATTGACGTTCAGGCGCTCCGGGGGAATGCCCAGGGCGTCGCGGCAATGCAGCACCTGGCAGGCAAAGGCTTCATTGATTTCCCACAGACCGATATCGGCCACGCTCAGGCCAAAGCGCTTGAGCAGCTTGGGCACCGCGACCACCGGCCCGATACCCATCTCCTCCGGCGCGCAGCCGGCCACGGCGATGCCGCGATAGATGCCCAGCGGCTGCAGGCCCAGCGCCGCCGCTTGCCCGCGGCTCATCAGCAAGCTGGCCGAGGCGCCATCGGAAAACTGCGAGGCGTTGCCAGCCGTAATGAATTCACCTTGCTCGACCCACTGACCGTTCTTCCAGACCGGTTTGAGGGCGGCCAGGTCTTCGCGTCGGGTCGATGGGCGGTTGCATTCATCGCGATCGGCCAGCACCTGTTCATGGCCCTCTGGCTGACCTTCCTTGTCGAACAGCTGCTTGCGCGCCTGCAACGGCACGATTTCGCCATCGAACAAACCATCACGCTGGGCAGCCGCTGTGCGTTGCTGGCTTTGCAACGCATAGTCGTCCTGGGCGGCACGGCTGATACCGTAGCGCCGCGAGACAATCTCGGCGGTCTCGATCATCGGGATGTAGGCGCCGGGCATGCAGGCCAGCACCGCCTGCGACTGATTGCGATAGGTGTTTTTGTGTTTGTTCTGGGTCAGCGACAGCGACTCGACGCCGCCAGCGATAGCAATGCTCATTTCACCGGCCAGGATGTTCTTCGCCGCCATGCCGATACTCATCAGGCCAGAGGCACACATGCGATCCAGGGCCATGCCCGGCACGCTGTCCGGCAACCCGCCGGTGTAGGCGCAGAGCCTGCCGATGTTGTAGCCCTGGGTGCCCTGCTGCACGGCTGCGCCCATGATCACATCGTCCACCGAACCCGGATCGATACCGGCACGTTCCACCACGGCCCGCACCACATGGCCGCCGAGCACCGGGGCTTCGGTGTCGTTGAACGAGCCGCGGAAGGATTTGGCCAGCGCGGTACGCGCGGTGGCAACGATTACAACGTCATTCTTGTCCATGCAAAGGCTCACTCGGTAATGGGATTGAAGGTGTAGCGACTGATGGTGTCGACCACGCAGCCGGGGCGCTCGGCGCCCTCGATTTCAACGCTGATGCGCACCACCAGCTGTACGGCGCTGCCGATCATCTCGGCGCTGGTCACCTGGCCTCGGCCGCGTACCCGCGCGCCGACTTTCACCGCGGCGGGAAAGCGCACGCGGTCGGTGCCGTAGTTGACCCCCATGGCCATGTTGTCGATGCTCATGAGCTGCGGCATGAACAGGTTGGCCAGCGCCAGGGTCAGGTAGCCATGGGCGATGCATGCCCCGAACGGCCCGTTGGCGGCGCGCTCGGGATCGACGTGTATCCACTGTTGGTCGCCGGTCGCATCGGCGAACAGGTTGACCCGCTCCTGGGTCAGCTGCAGCCAGTCGGTGACGCCCAGGTCCAGGCCCTGGGCCTTGAGCATTTGCTCGGCACTACTGAATCGGGTGCTCATGGAGATGTCCTCAAGCCTGTTGCGAACTGACCGACAGCACTTCGCCAACCATGTAGGAGGCGTAGTCGCTGGCCAGGAAAATCATCACGTTGGCGACCTCCCAGACTTCGGCAGCACGGCCAAAGGCTTCACGGTCGGCCAGCTTTGCCAGCATTTCTTCGCTGGAGGCCTTCTTGAGAAATTCATGCAAGGCAATCGAAGGCGACACCGCGTTGATGCGCACCCCGCTTTCGGCCGCTTCCAGCGCGCTGCAACGGGTCAGGGCCATGACCCCGGCCTTGGCGGCGGCGTAGTGCGCCTGTTCCTTCTGCGCACGCCAGCCGAGCACCGAGGCGTTGTTGACGATGGCCCCCGAACCGCGACGTTCCATGTGCGGCAACATCGCGCGGGTCATGCGGAAGGTGCCGGTGAGCGTCACATCGATGACCCGCAGCCATTCCTCATCGCTCATCTCGGTCACCCGCTTCGAACCACCGAGGCCAGCGTTGTTGATCAGCACATCGACGCCACCAAGGGCCTGCTCGGCGGCGGCGACCAGCGCCTGCACCTCGGCCTCGACGGTGACGTTGCACAGTTGGCCGTACACCGCCTGCAAGCCGGTGTCGGCCTTGAGCTGCTCGACCGCCTGCTCCAGGCGCCGGGGATGCACATCGGAAATCATCAGGGCGCGGCAGCCTTCCTCGGCACAGCGCCGGGCCGCGGCGTAACCGATGCCTGCGCCAGCGGCAGCAGTGATGAGAACGGATTTGCCAGCCAGCAACTGGTGGCCAGGAACATAGGGAGGGGCTTGTTTCACGATCTATACCTCTGACAGAAAACACGATGTCGACAGGTATAAAGGCCGCCGGGAGCGGGCACATCGTCAAAACGGACGGGGTGGATAATGGCGGGGGTCTACAAGGGAATGCATTTCGAATGTGGAAGCGAGCCTGCTCGCGAAAAACGCCCAGACAACACGATCATTCAGACAGGTCGCGTTATCGTTGACGTCCATCGCGAGCAGGCTAGCGCCTACACGGAGGAAGGTCTTAACTGCCCCAGACCTTCTGGGCCTTGGGCGCTTCGTTAAGGATCGCATCGACTGCCGCGCCCACTTCCGCTACCTGCCAGCGCGCACCCTTGTCGCGGGTAACGCCCGTGCGCCAACCGTCGCCGAGGGAGATTCGCCCACCCTGGCTCTCGAACAACTGGCCGCTGACATGCCCGGACGCTTCGCTGCCCAGCCATACCACCAGGGGAGCGACGTTCTCCGCCGCCCAGGCATCGAAGCTGTCGTCTTCGGGTTTTTTGACCATATCCGGCATGGCGCTTTCGGTCATCGCCGTGCGCGCCGCCGGGGCCAAGGCGTTGGCCGTAACGCCATAGCGCCGCAGTTCCGCCGCCTGCACCAGGGTCAGGGATGCGATGCCACCCTTGGCCGCCGAGTAGTTCGATTGCCCGATCGAGCCCTGCAGGCCGGCCCCGGAACTGG
Organism: Pseudomonas sp. NPDC087336; assembly: GCF_044744285.1. Lineage (NCBI taxonomy): Bacteria > Pseudomonadati > Pseudomonadota > Gammaproteobacteria > Pseudomonadales > Pseudomonadaceae > Pseudomonas > Pseudomonas sp. NPDC087336. Next base: position 93,460 of record NZ_JBIUYA010000010.1, read on the forward strand.
TATTGATAATGCGCGCGGCCACCGGTGTACCGGCCTTGGCCAGGTCACGCCAGCGCCGCCCGAGAATATTGGCCAGGCAGTAATGCCCCTTCAGGTGCACGCGCATCACTATGTCCCAATCTTCTTCCGAGAGGCTGATGAACATCCGGTCACGCAGGACCCCGGCATTGTTGACCAGCACATGGACTTCGCCGAAAGCCGCGAGCGCGGCATCGACGATGCCCTGGGCGCTGCTCAGGGTGGTGATATCGCCATCGCTGGCGATCGCCTGGCCACCGTTCGAGCAAATCTCGTCGACCACGGCTTCGGCCGCCTCGCGCCGAATATCATTGACCACGACGTTGGCGCCTTCGGCAGCGAAGGCCAGCGCATAGGCGCGGCCGAGCCCGCCTCCGGCACCGGTGATGATCACGGTACGACCTGCACAGATTCCCATGGAGTGTTTTCCTGTTCCTGAGTGTGGGGCGGCTTCAGAGCCGTTCGATAATGCTGACGTTGGCCTGGCCACCGCCTTCGCACATGGTTTGCAGGCCATAGCGCCCGCCCGTGCGTTCAAGCGAGTGCAGCAGCGTGGTCATCAATCGCGCACCGGTCGCACCCAGCGGATGGCCAAGGGCGATGGCGCCACCATTGACGTTGGTGCGGGCCGGGTCGTAATCGAGCTCCTTGGCCCAGGCCATGACCACCGAGGCAAAGGCCTCGTTGATCTCCACCAGGTCGATGTCCGCCATGCCCATGCCGGCTTTCTTCAGCGCAGCACGGGTGGCCGCAATCGGTGCGGTGAGGTGCCAGATCGGATCATCACCCAGTACCGACAAGTGATGGATACGCGCCCTGGGTGTCAGCCCGTAGCGTTTGAGTGCCGCTTCCGAGACCACCAGCAGCGCTGCCGAAGCATCGCAGGTCTGGCTCGACACTGCCGCGGTGATTGACGGAAACTGCGGGCTCACCGGCTCCAGGCTGGCCATCTTTTCCAGGCTGCTGACCCGCGGGGTTTCATCAAACGCCAGGCCTTCACAGGCCACGATCTCGCTGGCGAAATAGCCGGCGTCGGCGGCCGCGAGGGCGCGTCGATGGCTTTCCAGGGCGAACCCTTCCATGTCCGCGCGGCTGATCTGCCAGTGATCGGCGATGCGCTGGGCGGCGTAAAACTGGTTGACCGGCTGGTTGCCAAAACGTGCCTGCCAGCCCTTGCTGCCGGAAAACGGGTCGCTGAACCCCAGGGGCTGACCCGCGAGCATCGCCGACGAGATCGGGATCTGGGTCATGGTCTGCACGCCGCCCACCGCCACCACGTCCTGCATGCCACTCATCACCGCCTGGGCGGCAAAGTGCAGCGCCTGCTGGGATGAACCGCACTGACGGTCAACGGTGGTGCCCGGAACATTCAGCGGCAGGCCCGCGGCCAGCCAGCTGGTGCGGGCAATGTCGCCCGCTTGCGAACCGATGGCATCGACACAACCGAAGATCACGTCGTCATAGTCTTCGGCGGGAATCGCGTTGCGTTCGACCAGCGCCTTCAACACATGGGCACCCAGGTCGATGGCATGAACATGGGCCAGGCTACCCTTGCGCTTGCCCGTGGGGCTGCGCAGGGCATCGACTATATACGCTTGGGGCATGGCTCAGTCCTCGAAGGTGGTGCCCGGCCCAAGCCGGGCTTCGTCGCTGAGCACATAGGCGGCGACGCGGGATTTGTGGGTGGCGCGGTCGCCCCAGGACGGGTCCAGCGCCCAGGCACGTTTCATGAACATTTGCAGGTCGACTTCCCAGGTGTACCCCATGGCACCATGGACCTGGATGCCATGGCGCGCCGCCAGCCAGCTGGCGTCGCAGCAGGCCAACCGGGCTTGCGAGACGTAGACGTCGGCGCCCCGCTCACCTTTGGCCACGGCGTGGGCCGCGCGATAGAGTACCGGCTTGGCGAACTCGATCTTGCTGGCGATATCGGCCAGGTGATGCTTGACCGCCTGGAAACTGCCGATCGGCTTGCCGAACTGCTTGCGCTGGGCCACGTAGTCCACCGACAGGTCGAGGATCCGCTGGGCCAGCCCCAGCAGTTGGCCGGCCACCGACAAGGCACCACGATTCAGGGTCTGGGCCCACAAGGCACGGCCCTGCTCTCCACCGACCAGCAGGGTCTCAGGGCCGGGCTGCCAGCTCACCTGGCCCAGGCGACGGGAGGCGTCGATACTGGCGTTGGCCTGCACATCGACCTGCGAGCGTGGCACCGCATGCACTTCATCGCCATGGGCCAGGATCAGCCACTCGGCCATGCCCGCATCGGGCACCAGCGGGTTGATCGGGTGCCCGATCGCCATGCGCACGCTGCCATCGGCGATGCGTGGCAGCAGGCTGGCCTTGAGCGGGTTGTCCGCCGGCAGGCCATTGAGCAGGCCGGTAATCACATAAGCGGTATCGGCCAGCGAGTCGGGGATGGCGTAGTAACCCAGTTCCTGGGTCATCAACGACCAGGCCACATCGTCCATGCCCAGGCCGCCGAACTGCTCGGGCACCGACAAGGCTGTCAGGCCCTGCTCGGCAATCTTGCCGCGCAACTCTGCCGAGCGCCCGGCGTCGGTTTCCCAGATTTCGCGCAGCATCTCGGGGGCCGCCTCGGTCATCAGGAAACGGCTGATTGCTTCACGAAAGGTGAGCTGGTCATCGGTAAAGGTAAAGTCCATGGCCGGCTCCTATTTCGGCAGGCCGAGCATCCGCTCGGCGATGATGTTGCGCTGGATTTCGTTGGTGCCGGCGTAGATCGGCCCGGCCTGGGCGAACAGGAAACCGTCGAGCCAGCCACCGCCCGGCGACTGCGGTGCGCTGTTCAACAACTCGCCGCGGGAGGCGAGGATGCGCATGGCGGTGTCATGCATCTTCAGATCGAGTTCCGACCAGATAATCTTGTTGATGCTCGACTCGGCACCAATCTGCGCCCCCTGACTCAAGCGCCCGACGGTGTGATAGGACGACAGCGCATACCCTTCGGCGCCCAGCCAGGCATCGACCACCGCGTCACGAATGCTCGGGTCGCGATCGGCACTCTCGCGGTGGGCGCGGTACAGCTGCACCAGCTTGCGCGCCGTGGCCTGGAAGCGCGCCGGCGAGCGCAACAGCAAGCCACGCTCAAAACCTGCGGTGGCCATTGCCACATGCCAGCCCTGGCCTTCGGCACCAATGCAGTTTTCCACCGGCACCCGCACATCGTCGAAGAACACCTCAGCGAAGGTGTTCTTGCCGTTCAGGGCCCGGATCGGGCGAATGGTCACCCCCGGGGCATCGAGCGGCACCATCACGAACGACAGGCCGTTGTGCCGGGTCGAGGCCGGGTCACTGCGAAACAGGCCAAACAGCCAATCGGCAAACAAGGCGCGGCTGGACCAGGTTTTCTGTCCGTTGAGCACATAGTGGTCGCCATCGCGGATGGCCTTGCTGGTGATCGCGGCCATATCGGAGCCGGCATTCGGCTCCGACCAGCCTTGGGCCCACATGTCGACACTCGAGGCCATGCGCGGCAAGAAGCGCTGTTTCTGCGCCTCGGTGCCGAACTCCATCAGGGTCGGCCCGAGCAGCAGCTGGCCGTTCTGGTTGATGCGCATCGGCGCATCGGCGCCGTAGTATTCCTCTTCGAAAATCAACCACTCGATCAGGTCACAATCCCGGCCCCCGTACTCCTTGGGCCACATGACCATCGACAGGCGTTGCTCGAACAGCTTCGCTTCCCACGCACGGTGTTGCTCGAAGCCTTCACGGGTGTCGTAGTTGGCCAAGGGTGCCGTCGGCTGATTGGCCGCCAGCCACTCGCGGACTTCCTGGCGAAAGGCCTTTTGTTTCGGGGTATAAGCTAGTTCCATGGCAGCCTCTCAGAACTTCGCGTCGCGTTTTTCGACGAAGGCGCGGCGGGTTTCGGCAGAATCCGGACTGGTGTAGGCCTGCAGGGTAAAGCCCTGCTCCCAGCGGTACTTGTCTTCCAGGTTGCCGTCTTCGATACCGTTGAGGGCTTCTTTGGCAATGCGGATCATCGCCGGACTCTTGGCGGCGATCTTGGCCGCGATTTCCAGGGCGGTTTCACGCAGCTGCTCCCTTGGCACCACACGCTCGATAAAACCGTACTGCGCAGCCTCGGCGGCGCCGATCTTGTCGCCGGTGAAGAACAGGTAACGGACCTTCTGCACCGGAAACAAACGCTGCAGGTGCGCACCGCCGCCCATGGCCCCGCGGTCTACTTCGGGCAGGGCGAAGGTGGCGCACTCGGAGGCCACGACAATGTCGGCGGCGCCGGTAATGCCGATACCGCCACCCAGGACAAAGCCATGCACGGCGACGATCACCGGTACCGGAGTCCGGTGCACTGCCTTGAACGCCGCGTAGTTACCGGCGTTGACCGCGATGATCCGATCCGGGTGGGCGTCCAGCTCCTTGATGTCGACACCGGCGCAGAAACCGCGGCCCTCGGCACGAATGACGATGACCCGGACCTGAGGATTGGCACCCAGCGCCTGGACCTCCTCGGCCAGCTCCATCCATTCCTGGCTGTCCAGGGCGTTGACTGGCGGTTTGGCAAGCACCAATTCGGCAATGCCCGCGTCGATCTGTGTAGTAAATGCTTGACTCATGGTTGTCTTCTCCAGTGCTCAGCGGGCCTGCTCGATTGAAGATGGGCTGCAGTTTTCCTGCGCCCGCGCAGGCGTTTGTTCGTGTTGTCGGGCCATCAGGGCATCCAGGCAGCGTTCGGCTTGCCCGGCAATTTCCTCGATCACCTGCTGGCAGGTCTTCAGCTCACCGATGGCGGCGGCGACCTGGCCGCTGGGCAGAATCCCCTCGTCCGGCACGCCGTCGATCATCGAGCGCTGCAGCAACACCGGTTGGTTGGCGGCCATGACCGTTTGCGACACCGCACCGGGGTCTTCCTTGAGGGCCTGGCGCAGCACTGCGAACAAATGCCCAAGGCTCATGCCGGTTTGCTGTTTCCATTTCCAGGCGCTGCGCAAGGCGATGCGCAGGCGACCGAGTGATCCGGCCTGCTCCAGGCGGTTGATGAACGGGTTGTCGATCATGCGGTGGCGCATGCCGTCGACCGCAGTAGTCACCCGTACCCGCTGCGGGTCGCTGACCTTGAGGTAATGCACCAGGGTGGCTGCAGGTGTCGGCGAGTCACGGGTCATGAGGAATCTTGTGCCCATGGCAATGCCACAGGCTCCGGCGGCCAGCGCTGCGGCCAGCCCCCGCCCGGTGGAGTAACCCCCGGCGGCAATCACCGGCACCGACACCGCATCCAGTACTTGAGGCAGGAGGATCGAACTCGGCACACCACCGGTGTGCCCGCCGCCCTCACCGCCCTGGATGGTGATCATGTCCGCGCCCAGTTCCACGGCCTTGAGGGCATGCTTGAGCGCCCCCACCGTCGGGATGCACAGCACCCCGGCCGCCTTGAACCGGGCAATGGTCTGTTTGTCCGGGCCTCGGCCATAACTCACTGCGCGCAAGCGGTAGCGAATCGCGAGGTCGACGCACTGCCCGGCATTCTCCTGGAACATGTGGAAGTTCAGGCCAAAATTGCTGCCACCGGTGGCGGCAATCACCTTCTGGATTTCGCCCTCCAGGACATCGCCAGCAATGGTCGCACCGGCGAGAAAACCGAAACCGCCAGCCCGGGTCGTGGCGATCACCAGGTTGGCGTCAGCGACCCAGCCCATGGCAGTTTGCACAATCGGATAGCGGCACCCCAGGGCTTCGGTCAGCGGCGTGCTCATCCAGCGGCTCATGCCTGCTCTCCGCTGACGGCAGCTTTGTTCGCCTGGGCCATGGCCTTGGCGTCGAAGCCGCCGAGTTTGTCACCCGACAGCAACTCGTTGTGCGCATGGGCGAAATGGTGCCAGGCAAAGGCGGCGTCCATGGCCGTGCGCTTGCCCTGCAGGTCTTCAACATGATTGATCGCCTGCTTGGTCAGGGCCAGGCCCATGCGCGGTTGACGGGCAATGTTGGCCGCCAGCGCGTAGGTAGCCTGCTCCAGCGCCTCGCGAGGCAATACCCGATTGACCATGCCCATCTGGTAAGCGCGCTCGGCGCTCATGCGATCACCGGTGAACAGAAACTCCTTGGCGATGCGCGGGTTGAGCTCATAGGGATGGGCAAAATACTCCACCCCCGGAATGCCCATGCGCACCACCGGGTCCTGGAAAAAAGCATCGTCGCTGGCCACGATCAGGTCGCAGACCCAGGCCAGCATCAGCCCCCCTGCGACACAGGCACCCTGGACCATGGCAATGGTCGGCTTGGGCAATTCGCGCCAGCGCCGGCACATGCCCAGGTACACCTCCTGCTCGCGAGCATAGAGCTGCTCGCCGCCAGGCTTATTGGTGTGGTCCCACCAGAGGTGCGCGCGCTCGAACGGTTTGTTGATGTCCCGTCCCGGCGTGCCGATGTCATGGCCGGCGGAAAAGTGCTTGCCGGCCCCACGCAGCACAATGACCTTGACCGCATCATCGTTGACCGCCTGGCGCAACGCCGCATCCAGCGCATAGGTCATTTGCGAGTTCTGCGCATTGTTGAAGCCTGGCCGGTTCATGGTCAGCGTGGCGATACCCTCCGCCACGGCGTACAACACCGGCTCCTGCGTTTCGTAGACCGAATGGTCTTCACGCTGGACGAATTCACTGTCAGGGCTGTTCATGCTCGTGTCCCTCGCGTTAAGCCGCGCGAATGCCGGCCGGGTTGCCCTTGATCGCCGTGCTGCGGTAATCGTGGGGATCGAGTCGACGGATCAGTGCCAACTGCTCGGGAGTCGGGTGCACGGTTTCCTTGAGCGCCGACGACTTGAGCAACGGGAAGCCGGTGCATTCCTGCACCTGTTCGAAGCTCACGCCCGGGTGCAGGCTGCGCACCTGCACGGCACGGTCCGGGCCGTCGAAATCCATCACACACAGGTCGGTGACGATCAGGCGAATGTCCATCAGGTCGCGGCGTACCCCTTGCGGCCAGCGCTCGGCCTTGAAGCCGACGCCGGAGACCATGTCCACTTCACCGCTGACGAACACCCGGGTGTTGTGGTTGGGGACGAAGAACGAGTTGATATGGTTGATGCTGTTGCCCGGCAGGCCACGGACACCGAGCATGGCGGCCTTGGGCTTGTGGTAATCACCCACGCAGGACAGGTTGCTCTGGCCCCAGCGGTCGATCTGGGTCGGGCCGATCATGGCGTGGCGACGACCACCCCAGACGCACTCGAACACCCGTTCGAAGTTCATCGAGCCCGAATAACGCGGTACAAAATCACCACGCGGGCCCAGGGGGATGGGGTCCTCGACCAGGTAGGCCTCGCTGTCGGTCATCAGCAATTGCGGACTGTGGCTGAGCTTGGCCAGGCTCGCGCCCAGGCGCGGGATCACGCCAAGGCCTGAAGCGATCAATTCGCCGTTGTCGCGCCAGGCTTCGCTGGCCGCGACGATCATCAGTTCGGCGAGGGTAAATTCACAGGTACTCGACATTTTCATCTTCCTCAGAACACCGGCAGAGCCAGGGAGCCCATGCGTTCGGCACCGCCGTTTTTATCCAGATAAGCCACTTCGCCCGCCGCCACGTACTCCTCGACATAGGCTTGCCAGCCGCCCTCCTCGCCAGCACTGGCGGCATAACGCTTGAGGTGGCTCAGGTCCCAGCCGTACTCGGGCTGGCAGGCGGTCGGGTGGGCGCCAAAGGGGGCATGGATCACGCCGCTGACCAGATAGCGTTCGAAGGTGTTGCAACGTGCCTGTTCGGTGCTCAACTCGAGGCGTTCATGCAGCTGTTCGCAAGACACGAAACACTGCCCGGCAGCGCGGGCGAACAGGTGATCGAAGTACGGGTCGGGGCCTGTGACCAGCGTGTTGCCCAAGCGGTCGGCGACGTTGACGTGAACAAAGGCGACATCCAGATTCAGCGCCGGCATGGCCAGCAGCACCTCGCCGTCTGCATAGGGCGATTGAATGGTCTTGAGCTCAGGGTTGAGGCGCGTGACATCGGTGGCCAGGCCGCAGCGGGTCGGTAAAAACGGCAGGCGCATGGCCGCCGCACGCAGTCCCCACTGGAACATGCCCTCATCGACTTCCATCAATTCCAGGCCACCGGCTTCCCGGGCCTTGCGGTAGTAGGGTTCCAGCGGGATGGCGTCGAGAGTGGCAAAGCCGAACACCAGCTTTTTCACCTTGCCCGCTGCGCAGAGCATGCCCACTTCCGGTCCGCCGTAGGCCACCACGGTCAGGTCCTTGACATCGGATCGCATGATCTCGCGAACCACCGCCATCGGCTTGCGCCGCGGGCCCCAACCACCGAAGCCGATGGTCATGCCATCACGCAGTTGCGCCACCGCGTCAGCCGCCGTCATTTGCTTGTTCATTGCTCATCTCCTTGTTGTTGGCCGACTGAAAAGTCATGCCCCCACAGGCTTACGCGGGTAAATTCGAAGGCCGAGTGTTCGGCCCAGTTCACTTGCAGGCCGCCGTAGCCGTACTCCAGGTCGAAGCCGGATGGGGTCTTCATGTAAAACGAGGTCATCAGATCGTTGAGGTGCTGGCCGAGGGTGGCCGACAGCGGCACCTGATGGACCAGGCGCCGGTCGTGGGCACGCCCCACTTCGGTCATCGAACCCACTTCCACCATCACGTGCACACAGCCCGAAGGGACTGCGAACTCCGCGAGCGCCAACGAGTGGTGGCGACTGTTGCGGCAATGCAGAAAATGGATCCGGATCGGCGGCGCCAGCGGGTCGGGGCGAAAGTTGAAGATGTCCGACAGTTCGAACCCCAGCACATCCTTGGCGAATGCCAGGGTGGCATCGAAGTCCGGAGCCGGCAGCACCGTGTGCCCCAGGCCCATGTCACCGGTGATGAAACCCGGCACACCCTGGGGCGAGACAAATGGCAGGCAGTCGGAGCGATGCCCCCAGCTCAGCTCGTGACGGTTGCCGGACGGATCAAGGACACTGACCAGTGCCTGTACGCCACGCTGCTCGACCTCGGCGGCAGTGCCCGCCTGCCAGCGCACGCCATTCTGTTCCAGGGCCTGTAGCGCGGCGTTGAAAGCCCTTTCGCTGGCCAGTTCCCAGCCAGACGCCAGGTAACCCGCTTCGGCGCCCTCGACGATGAGCATGCGAAAGGGTCGCTCGTCCATCTTCACGTACAGTCCGCCACCGGGTGCAGGCACGACCATCATGCCCAGCACGTCTTCGGCATAGCGTTGCCACTGACTGAGGTTTTTGATTTGAGCGACGAAGTAGCTCAACCCCCGGATATCCATCATGCCCTGCTCCTCAATGACTGGACCTTTGTTGGTCTTCATTGTGCTGAGGACGGGCAGGTGCCTCATCGTCCGTTGAGACTAAGGGCCTGATCTATTGGGGGAAAGAGAAACGTCAGGGGCGCCAGAGGCGCCCCAGGGTCGGTTCCTGCTGCCTTGCGGACTCGCGAACGAAATGGCGGCAGGAACGGTTTGGCCCGTGACCGGTGTGCAACGGCGGTAGAACCGCCCTTTGCACCCGATCGCAGGATTACATGTACAGAATCACCAGGTCGTTGATGACCGAAGGGCGATCACTGCCAACCACATGGGTGTTCACTTCCAGTGTGAGCTGGGTACCGCGCTTGACCCGCGCCACCTGCTTGACCCTGGCCCGCGCATGTATCCGCGCACCGGCTGGCACCGGTGCCGGGAAGCGCAGGCGGTCCGAGCCGTAGTTGACCATGGTGCCAAAGCCGGTGATCTCATAGCCCAGTTGCAGTTTGAGCCGCGATTGCAGCACCTGCACCAGCGCACCGTGGGCGATGGTGCCGCCAAACGGGCTGTCCTTGCGCGCACGCTCAGGATCGGTATGAATCCAGTAGTCATCACCCGACAACAACGCGAAGGCATCGATCAAGGCCTGATCGACAACAATTTCGTTGCTCCAGTCGCTGAAGGTTTCACTGACCAGGCTCTGCAGCGCCACCTCATCGTCCATGGCAATCAGGCGCGCAGGTGCAACCTCAAGTTGTTCCACAGGTTGCGTTTTAGGCGCCCCGGCCCAGTGCTGCAGCGCGGCGCTGTCCTGCTCCATGCCGGTAAAGCGCAGTAACCGCGTACCTTTTGCGTCGACCTCGGCAAACACCGGTTTCAAACGCATGCCGATGCGAATCTGGTCCTCTTCAAGCCCCACCAGCGTGGTATTGATCCGCACGCCTTCATCCAGCTCGATGACCGCCAGTTTCTGCGGCATTTCATCGGCGAAGTCCGACAACGTGGGGATGCGCGCCACGGTAAAACTGTACAGGCTGGCGCCACCGCTCACGTCACGCCAGGTCAGGTCGTGGGCCAGGCAACGCGGGCAGTGCCGACGCGGGTAAAACACCCAGTGTTCGCAGGCGTTGCACTGCTGGATCAACAACCGTTGCGCTTTCAGGCCTTCCCAGTACGGTGCAGAAATATCGGTCGGTACCGGCATTGGTTTATTGTTCGACATGCTGGTCATGCTCCCTGAAGAATCAACGCGGCCTGCTCGCTCATCACGCCACCGGTCCCGGAGACGTAGACGGCGTCGCAACGCTCAAGCTGGCGTTCACCCGCTTCACCGCTGATCTGAGTGACGGCCTCGATCACCTGTGACATTCCCCCGGCAGCGCCGGCCTGGCCGAAACTGAGCTGGCCACCGTGGGTGTTCATCGGGAAATCGCCGCGCCAGGTCAGGTCATGCTCGCGTACAAAGCGCATACCCTCGCCCTTGGCACAGAAGCCGGCATCTTCCAGGGTCAATAACGCGGTGATGGTGTAGCAATCGTAGATTTGCGCCGCATCGACGTCTGCAGGTTTGAGCCCGGCCATATCGAAGGCACGACGCGAGGCCGGACCAATTGGCGTGTTGAGCATGTCTTGCGCATACGAGGGCGACTTGAATGCCAGGTGCTCGCCGAAGCCTGTGATGAATGCCGGGCGTTTACGCGCACGGGCCGCAACTTCTTTGGAGGCAATGATCATTGCCGCACCACCGGCCACGGGCATGACTATTTCGAGGATGTGCAGCGGGTCGGCCACCCGCTTGCTCGCCAGCACCTGCTCGATGCTCAACGGCTGGCCATGGAACATCGCCTGGGGGTTGGCCAAGGCGTTGGTGCGCTGGTCAACCGCGATCTTGGCCATGGCCACCGGATCGTATCCGTACTGCGCGGCATAGCGCTGGGCAATCATGGCGTAGCCGGTATTCTGGCCCATGTGTCCGTAAGGCAAATCGAATTCCGCCTCCGGTGCACCAAAGGCTGTGCTGTGGCCGCCGTAGCGCATGGCACGGGCGATCGCGCCGGGATCTTCGTCGGGCCCCATCGGCGCCAGGCGCGCTGGCAGTACACACAGCACGGCCTGGCATAAGCCCAACTCGATCGCCGCGGCCGCTCGCCAGACCATGCCCACCGAGGTGCAACCTCCCAGGTCGACCACTTCGGCAAAATTCAGGGTCAAGCCCAGGTACTCGGCGGCCATGGCCGGCACGAACACCGAAGCTTCATGAAAATGCGGGCCGTTGATCACTAGACCGTCGAGGTCCTCGGCACGCAATCCTGCGTCCCGTAGCGCTTGCGCGGCCAGGTCGGCCACCTGTTCGAGGTGGAACATCCTCGGCGCGGTGGCGTATTTTTCCGGTTTGTATTGTGCGGTGCCTACTATCGCCGCATGACCTTTCAGACCCATGTATCCTCCACTCGAAGGCTGTGCACTTGTGCTTTTGTCTTGCGACCATGCCACAACGCGTGCGGCAAATGATCGTCCATTTGGACCAGAACATCGCCCAGCACCAGGATCGACCCGGCGCGGGCGCCTGCACGGTGATCAGAAGCTGTATTTCACCGAGAACGTGCCATAGTCACGGTCGGCCAGCAAACGCTTGACCGGGTCCGCGTCACCCAGGTAGCTGGTGACCCGCAGGGCGACTTCCAGGTTTCCCAGGTACTTGAAGGTGGTGCCCAGGCTCAGCCGGCGGTCGCCTTGCAGCCCGGAGATGGTTCCGGCCATTGGCGTGGCGCCACTGAACACGTTGGAGAAGTTGACCGGCACTTCCAGGTCCCAGCCTTCGAACACGCCCGGGTAGCTGAAGGATGCCCCCACGGTGTAGGCGCTGGCGGTTTTGCTGCGCCAGCCCGTTGCAGTCTTGTAGGTGTAGTCATCGGACGGCTGCACCAGCGGGCGCATGGCCGGAATCAGACTGTTGCCCAGCGCCTGCAGGTTCGGTGCCGCCGAGGCATCATCCACGCTGTCGACGCGCACATGCACGATCTCGGCCGTCAGCGCCGTCTGGCTCGCCCAAGGCCGGTCGCCGAGGATGCGGATGGCCGACAATTGCATCTGCTGGCCCTTGCCGCGGGTTGGCGTCGGGCCCAGGCCTGTGTTGACCATCACCGGGGCACCATCGCGATAAGACCACTCGCCACCTATCTGGGTTTCGCCGATCTTGGTCGAGGCACTGATCCCGGTCAGCTTGATGTCTTCAAAGTAGGTGATCCGATAGCCGTTCGGTACACCGGCGAACGCGCCCGGGGCGACGGGAATGGGCTGATACCCCACCAGCGCGGTGGCGGGGTTCTTGTCATGATAATTGACATGGAACAATGACAGTTCCAGGGCCGGTACCGGGCGGAATCGTACTTGAACCCCCCACTGTCCACTGTCACGGGGTTCATCGGTGCCTTTGTAGTCGATCCGCGTGCCGTTGGCGTTGCGGATGAACTCACGCCCTGGCCCGACCACATCACTGGTAGACAGGTAGCTGCCCACCGGCGGCAGTTCCGTCCCCATCCATTCGTATTGCACATACGCACCAAAGGTCAGCTGCGGGTTCAACCGATAGGAAGCCGAAAATTGCCCGACCGGCAACAGCACTTCCTTGACCTCGACCCCGGGCTGGGCCGCCTTGACCGCGTCGGACGGGTTCTGCACGCCACTGACACCGGGGTAAAACAGGCTTTCACCCCACGACTCGATGTGGCGTCCGGCCTTGACGTCGAGCATCGAATCATTATCGAAGCGCCAGCCGCTGAACACGTAGGCATCGAGAAACTTGCTGCGTCCACCGCTGTAGTATTTGGTGTCACTGGTGAACTCATTGTGGTCCCCGGTCTTGTTGACAGTGGACGGTGAGTCGTTGTCGTTGGAGCGATGGTAGACATCATCGTAGAACGTACTGGCACGCAGTACGGCGCCGTAGTTGTCCTTGCGCAGGATCATCTCGGCCAAGGCACCCACGCGGTTGGTGACCAGGCTGCCCTTGTCGAAGTTGCGATCGCCGTCATCGGCGTTGAGCGTCAACAGGTTCTTGTCCGGGTCGGACAAGCGAACCCCTAGCCCGTAACTGGTCGTCACGGTCCAGTCAATCGTCGCCCCGTTGTCGAACTCGATGGTTTCACCTGACCATGCGGGTGTGGACACCAGTGCGATCGCCGCCACCAGACCCGATAACTCGAAGCCCGATACAGCTGGGCCTGCACCATTTTTGTTGTTTTTATTATTCACACTGCCTCTCCCGATTAACGACCTGATGGCCGCGCAAAGTGCAAGAACACCACTATTTCCCATGCCCGCTCAGAGCTGCCCTAGCACAGACTGAGCGGTGACACCTTCTGGCGTGCGTCCGTAACGGAACACGCCGGCTGTTTCTTCACGCACCAAGTGCCCTTGGGCGATGAGGTAATTGACATGGGCCAGGGTTTCGCCGATGGCCATCAATTCATCGAAGCGCCCCTTGACCGTCGGAAACAGCACCGCCATCAGTTGCACGGCACTGCGCGGCGCCGTGCAGGCATCCAGCAGGCGCTGCAAATGCTCCTGGTGATGGTCACGCAGTTGGTCAAGGCGCTGATGGAGGTTGAAAAACGGGCGCTCATGCGCTGGCAGCACCAGCACGCTATCGGGCACGCTGCGCAGGCATTCGACCGAGTCCAGCCAGTCACGCAACGGATCGGCATCGGGTTCGGTCACCTGGACGCAGACACTGGAAGTGATGCGCGGCAGCACTTGATCGCCCGAGATCAGCAGGCCGTCCTCGGCGCAGTACAGGCAGGCATGTTCCGGCGAATGGCCGCGGCCAATCCGCACCTGCCAGCGACGCCCGCCGATGGTCAGCTGACTGCCTTCGCTCAAACGCCTGAAGCTGGTTGGCACCTGCGGGCGAAAGTGCGCCGAACCGAGCAGCGGAAACAACGCCTCGGTCTGCTCGGTACTGAAACCGGCGCGCTGGTAATGCTCGCGAAACGCCCAACTGCTGCTGACGTCGCTCTGCGTGCCCAACTGATGCATGGCCTGGTATTCACTGGCGCTCATGAACACCGGGCAGCGGAAGCGCTCGCTCAACCAGCCGAGCACCCCGACGTGATCGGAGTGAAAGTGCGTGCAAATCACCGCGACCAGGGGCAAACCACCCAACGCCGTGTCAAACAGCCCTTCCCAGACTTCGCGGGTCTGCGCATTGTTGAGCCCGGTATCGACCGCCACCCAACCCTGATCATGACGCAGCAGATACAGGTTGATATGGTCGAGCCCGAACGGCAGCGGCATGCGCAGCCACAGCAGCCCCTCGGCGACCTGCTGCACCGCGCCGTTGGCGGGCGGCTGCGGCCAGGGAAAGCGCAGGCCCGAGCGCCATTCATGCCCTTGGGCATCCAGGTTACTCATGGCTGTCACCCGCAAAGGCGGCCAGGCCAACCCGGTCGAGCGCTTGTGTGCTGTACGGCACATAGCTGCCGCGGCTTTCGTCGCGAATGAACAGTGGGTCGCTGAATGCCGTCGGTGCATAGCCCTGGCGCTGCAGGTCCACCTTGCGCAACTTGAAGGTGCTGGTCAGATCGGCCGCCGCTGAAACGCGCACGAACACCGGCGCGGCATAACGTGGCAACCGCGCCTGCGTCAGCGCATAAAACGCTTCGGGATCGAAGGTTTTCCCTGGCTGCATCAAGACCGCCGCCATACCGGCGCGGCCCTCCTGCCCTGGCACCTGCACACCATAGATATTGATCAGTTCAAGCCCGGCAAAATCCCCCAGCGCAGCCGCCACCTCCAGGGTGGAGACGTTCTCGCTCTTCCAGCGGAAGGTGTCGCCGATGCGGTCGATAAAGTAGAGGTAACCATCCTCATCAAAACGCAACAGGTCACCCGAGCTCCAATAGGCATCCCCCTGACTGAACACATTGCGGCGAATCTTGCTGTCGGTGGCCTCGGCCGAGGTGTAGCCCTCGAAGCGCCCGCCGCCGATCTCCGGATGACTGATGATCAAGCCCAGGGCTTCGCCCACCTCGCCCACTTCGCACAACTGGTAAAAGCCATGTTCGTCCCGTGGATAGCTGTCGGTTTCAACGTCATAGCGCACCAGGCGCAGGTTGCTTTTGTCCCAGAACGGCACACGACCGCAGGCGCCCAGGTAATTGTCGACGTTGACCACGTTGGTATTGGACTCGGTGGAACCCCAGCCCTCGAACACCTGGATCGGCCCGAAGCGCTGCACCCAGTTCTGCCAGGTCTCACGGGATAACCCGGCGCCGAGCATGCAGCGCAACCCGTGCTCACGTTCGCCGGCGACCTCGGGTTGGTTGAGCAGGTAGCGACAGATTTCACCGATGTACTGGAACACGCTGATCTGATGCTTGCGTACGTCGCTCCAGAACTCCCGGACACTGAATTTGCGCCGCACCACAATTGCCGCGCCGGTTTTCAGCGCGGTAGAGGTCACCGACGTGGCGGCTGCACCGTGGTACAGCGGCAGGCAGCAATAGAACACGTCCTGGGGCGTGGTCAGCAGGGTGACTTCCATGATGTCGCCCGTCGACATCCAGCGCATATGGCTGTAACGCGCAGCTTTGGGCAGGCCCGTTGTGCCCGAGGTAAAAATCAGCAAGCTTGGGGTCTCGGCGCTGAGGTCGGCGCGCAGGTCCCGTGGGAATGGCGTGCTCGGCGCCTTGGCCAGCGCTTCACCCAGGCGGGTATCGACGTGCGCGGGCATGGCGCCCGTCCACGGCTGCTCGGCATCCTCCACCAGCCACAAGGGCAACGGCGGCAAGCCTTCGGTCGCGAGGAAATTGCCCAGCACCTCTTCGCCGACGATCATCGCCTTGGCGGCAATGGCCTCCAGGGCATGCACCAGCGGCCGACCGCTGACCTGGGTGTTGACGAAGCCCACCACCACACCCAGTTTGACCAGGCCGAACCAGCTGCAGAAAAATTCCGGGCGGTTCTCCATGGCCAGCGCGCAGACATTACCGGGGCGCAGACCCCGCGCATGAAAGACGTGGGCCAGGCGGTCGGCCTCGGCATTGATCCTGGCAAAACTCAGGCGCTGCTCGCCATAGATGAGGAAAGGCCGCTCGCCGTGGCGCCGGGCCTGCTCTTCGAGGCGATCGGCCAGGGTATAGCGATCCGCCGGTTTGATCCGCGCGCTGGCTTCGGCCCGGCGATCGAGGATGGCCTGGGTCTGCTCGCGCGGCACGACGCCGCGGTCGGCACTGGACAGCAGGCTTGCGTTGTTGAAATTGTTCATCCCTACCTCCGATAAATCCTGTTGTTCAAGCACGCGCCTCAGGCTCGATCCGGATAGTCCGAATAGCCACGCGATCCCTGGGTATAAAGTGTCTTGCGGTCGAAACCGGCCAGCGGCAAGCCTGCGCGCAGGCGCTCGACCAGGTCCGGGTTGCCGATGAAATGCCGGGCGAACGAGACGGCGGCGCCCTGCCCGGCGTCTAGTGCAGCGGCGGCTGAAGGCCCGTCGAATCCGTCGTTGAGAATCAGCGCGCTGGAGCTATGCCGACGGGCCAGGTCAAAGGCATCCAGATGCGCCAGCGGCGAGCGCATGATGTGCAGATAGGCCAGGCCGAGCGGTTCGATCTGGCGGCACAGGGCTTGCGCGGTGCCGGCCGGGTCAACGTCGCTGATGTCGTTGTACGGGTTGCCCGGGCACATCCGAAGTCCCACGCGTCCAGGTCCGATGGCGGTGGCCATGGCCGCCAGCACCTCGGCCGCAAAGCGCACACGGTTCTCGACCGTACCGCCATAACCATCGCTGCGCCGGTTGCTGCTCGACGCCATGAATTGCATGGGCAGGTAGCCGCTGGTGCAATGCAGCTCGACCCCCTCGAAGCCGGCTTCGCGGGCATTCAAGGCGGCGCGTCGGTATTGCTCGATCACCCCGGCGATTGCTTCCAGGCTCAGCGCCTCGGGCTCATCGGTATCGACCAGACCGGCGCCGTCAGTGAACACGCCGTCACTGAACAATTGCGTGCGCGCACGGATGGCCGAAGGCGCGACGGTCCGCGCCCCGGTCGGTTTGTTTTGCCAGCAGGCGACACGGCCCACATGCATCAACTGCAGCACCATCCGCCCACCGGCGTTGTTCACCGCGCGAGTGACCTGGCGCCAGCCCTCAATCTGCGCGCTGTCATAGATGGCCGGCGTGCGGCAATAACCCAGGCCATCGGCCGACGGCGCCGTGCCTTCGGCAATGATCAGCCCGGCACTGGCACGCTGGCGGTAGTAGTCGACCATTTCTGCCGTCGGCACCGCGTGCACGCTGGCGCGGCTGCGGGTCATTGGCGCCATGACGATACGGTTGCTCAGCTGCAGCTCGCCCAGGCGCAGGGGTTCAAACAAAATGCTCATCGCAAATCCTCAGCGCACACGAATCTTCGGTGCCGCAGCACCGCGTCGCAGGGTGGCTAGAAAGTGTTCCAGGGGCGCGGCCGGAGCGACGTCGGGCAACTGATCCTTGTCCGGGCGTCTGGCCCAGAACTCGGCCCAGGACGGGAACAGGTCATGGAAGGTGCCGGCATAGGGTTCACGTCCCGGCCAGCGGATTTTTCGCTCACCAATGGGCGGCTTGTTGAGGTCGCTGGCGTACCAGTAGCACGGCAGTCGACGGCGGAAATACCAACGGCCATCGATGCGCTGGTAGTCATCCCAATAAAGCATTTGCATGGTGACCCACTCCGGGCCCGTCTCATGCTCATTCTTCGAATACACCACGCCCACGGCGTTATCGGCATCGAGCAGTTCGATGATGTGCTGGCCCAGGTGATGGGACGTGCCGCTGAACTGGTCGCGCAACGTGGAATCGACCCAGGCCTTGAGGTGCGCGCGGCCGGTCTTCTCGCGACCCACGCGGATGTCTTCGGCAAACAGGTTGACGTGGGCGTCGAGGTCGCGCATGTCCAGCGACAGCGAGTACTTGGCCGCCAGTTGACGTATTTCTTCAATCGACTCAAGCCGATCGATACGGGCCAGCAAGGTGTTCGGCTCCATGCTCATCACTCCACCACCGTGTAGAGTTCCGAGCTGCGCCCGCCATCCACCGGCACGCACGCGCCGGTGATATAGGACGCCTCGTCACTGGCCAGAAACAAGATCGCGTTGGCCACTTCCTGCGGCTGGCCGATGCGCCGCAGCGGAATCAACTTCTCGGTGTTGCCACGAGCCTTTTCGTCGGACAGCATGCCCGCCGTTGCCGGGGTTTCGATGACGCCGGGAATCACCACATTGCAGCGGATTTTATTGGCGGCCCCTTCGCTGGCGGCCGCACGACTGAAGTTGATCACCGCCGCCTTGGCCGCCGAATAGCCGGCCATCCAGGGCGTACCGAACAATCCGCAGATGGAGGCGATATTGACGATGGCACCGCCACCCTGGGCTTTCATCAGCGCCATGGCCGTGCGTGTGCCCCAGAAGGTGCCGTCCACGGTGGTGCTGAAGTTGGCGTGCCAGTCGGCGGTCGAGGTGCTGTCGATGGCACCCCAGGTGTAGGCCATGGCGTTGTTGACGAGGATATCCAGGCGCCCGTGAAGGCGCGCCGCCGCTTCGATCGCGCCGACAAAAGCCTGCTCGTCACTGACGTCGGCGACGCTGCAGTGCGCCTGCCCGCCGGCGTCGCGTATGGCACTCGCCACCGCTTGCAGTGGCGCCTGGTTACGCCCGCAGAGCACCACGGTGGCGCCCTCCTCGGCGAAGCGCCGGGCGGTGGCGGCACCGATGCCGGAACCCCCACCTGTGATGAAAGCGATCTTGCCTTGCAGTCGTGTGCTCATGCCCTGCTCCCGGTTCAAATGAAGGCCATGCCGCCGTTGACGGCGAGGTTCTGTCCGGTGATGAAGCTAGCGTCGTCGCTGGCCAGGAACACTGCAGCCCGGGCAATCTCGTCGGCTTCACCCATGCGACCCAGGGGGATGGCCTTGAGCATGCTCTGCATCCAGTCCTCGGGAATGTCAGCCATCATCGGCGTGTTGGTCGGCCCCGGAACCAGGGTGTTGACGCGGATCCCGCTGGCTGCCAACTCCCGGGCCATGCTGCGGGTAAGCCCCATCACACCGGCCTTGGCTGCGCAGTAATGGCTCGGGCCTTCGCCGGTCATTGCCGCGGTGCTGGAAATATTGATGATGGCGCCGCGGCTGCCGTGTTTTTGCATCAGGCGCACCGCTTCACGGCTGCACAGAAAGGTGCCCGTGAGGTTCACGCCAATCACCCGCTGCCAATGCTCGTCAGGGGTGTCGACAAAGGCATCGACCGAGCCGACACCGGCGTTGTTGACCAGAATGTCGAGGCCGCCAAAGCGGGCTTCGAGCATTTCCATGGCCGCCGCCACCGAGGCACTGTCGGCGACGTTGCAAGTCAGGGCCAGCGCCTCTTCACCGAGGCCTTCGATCGTCTCCCGGGCGGCCTGCAGGTTGATGTCGGCCACCACCACCCGTGCGCCAGCCTGGGCAAAGCTGCGGGCAATCGCCCGGCCCATGCCCTGCCCGGCACCCGTAATCAGGGCCACTTTGTTCGCTAGCTTCATCGTTGTTCTCCCGCGCCTTGGCTACCCCGATCACCGCCACAGCCTGGCTTGATGATCGAGCACGGGATGAATCATTAACCCTGGACGAAGTGGCAACATCGTCCGATGAGACTACGCCATGGCGGTTACTCGACGGCCCGCATGCGAGTGGTCTGAATGGACGATGTGCCGGACCTTGATTCGGGTGACACTCCTGCTCACTAGAACAAAACCGGGAGCACCCGTTGTGAACTCTTCCATCCGCGTCACCTGGCATACCCACTACGCACTGTTCGTGCTGGCCGTGATTTACATCTTCAACTACATCGATCGGCTGTTGATGGCGATCCTGATCGAACCGGTCAAGGCAGAGTTCGGCATCTCCGACACCGGCATAGGATTGCTGTCGGGCGTGACCTTCGCGGTGTTCTACACCCTGTTCGGGTTTCCGCTGGGACGGCTCTCCGACCGTATTGGGCCCAAGCCGGTGATTGCCGCCTGCTGTATCGCCTGGAGTTTCATGACCATGGCCTGCGGCCTGGCCACCAGCTTCTGGCTGCTGGTCCTGGCGCGGATCGGCGTAGCGATCGGCGAAGCCGGAGGCACGGCACCTTCGGTCGCGATGATTTCGCAGCTGTACCCGGCCAAAAACCGCTCGACGGCGTTGTCCATCCTCATGCTGGGTTCAAGCTTCGGCGCCATTTTCGGCCTCGGTTTTGGTGGCTGGATCGCCCAGCACTACGGCTGGCGTTCGGCGTTCGTGATCGTTGGCGTGCCAGGCATTGTGCTCGGCCTGTTGCTGTGCCTCACGGTGCGCGCGCCAGCCGTTGCAAGCCAGGCGCGAACCCAGGTCGAAGTGATCCAGGAAGGCTGGGCCAAAACCATGGCCAAGCTGATGGAAACCCCGTCATTTCTGTGGCTGGTGCTGACCGGTGCGTCCAGCGCCATCGCCGGTTATGCGATAGGCACCTGGAGCCCGAGCTTTCTGATCCGCTCCCACGGCTTGAACCTGCAGGACGCGGGTTTCCTGGTGGGTGTGGTTGGCGGCACTGGCGCCACGTTCGGCACCCTGGCCTGCGGCATCATTTCCGACCGCATGGCCCGCCGCGACGCCGGCTGGCAGATTGGTGTGCCGCTGCTCGCCACCCTGGTCAGCATCCCGTTCGGGCTGGCGTATTTCCTCTGGCCAACCGGCATCCTGTTTCATCTGGGCAGTACCCCGGTGCCCACCGCGTTCGTGTTCTATGCCGGCTTTGCCTTCTTCGGCACCTGGTGGGCGACTCCGTGCCTGGGCGCCGTGACCCATTTGTTCCCCGCTGCCCGCCTGGCCCAGGCCACGTCGATCTTCGTCATGGCCATGACCTTGCTGGGGGTTGGCGTTGGCCCGTTGTTGATCGGAGTGCTCAGTGACCTGTTCGCACCGACCCTGGGCACCGAAGCCCTGCGCTACGCCCTGGCTTCGTCGATCTCGATGCTGATGCTGTCGACCGTCTTCCTGGGCCTGGCCCTGCCCCGCTACCGCGCTCAAATATTGCGATCGGCACCGCCGATGACCGCCCCTGAAACTGCAGTAACCGCCTGATGAATGGAGATTCGAAGATGTCAGAACAAGACCTACCCTTGCCCATTGGCCATTTCGTCACCCTCGACAGTGGCTTGCGCCTGCACTACCTGGATGAAGGCAGCGGCCCTGTCGTGGTCTGGTTGCACGGCAGTGGGCCAGGCGCCAGTGGCTACAGCAACTTCAAGGGCAATTACCCCGACTTTGTCGCCGCCGGCTTTCGCAACCTGGTGATCGACCTGCCCGGCTTCGGCCGTTCGGACAAACCCGACAACGTCCAGTACAACCTGGACTTCTTCGTCAATGCGGTGTCCGGCCTGCTCAACGCCCTCGATGTCCAGCGCTGCACCCTGCTGGGCAATTCACTGGGAGGCGCCATCGCCATCGGCCTGGGCCTGGCGCAGCCGCAACTGCTCGAAAAGCTGATCCTGATGGCACCCGGCGGTGTCGAGGAACGGGAAACCTATTTCGCCAAGATCGGCATCCAGCGCATGGTCGAACTGTTCAATGCCGGCCCGCTCGATATCGACAAGATGCGCCAGATCATGAGCCTGCAACTGTTCGATGCCTCGCAGCTGCCCGACAGCCTGCTGGCCGAGCGCGTCGCGGTGGCCCGGCACCAGCCGCACTGCCTGTTCTCGACCATGATGGTGCCAAACATGACCGAGCGCCTTGAAGAGCTGCGCGTCCCCATTCTTGGCTTCTGGGGCACCAACGACAATTTCAACCCGGTCGGCGGCGCCATGAAAGTGCTCGACAACGCCCCGGACGCCCGCTTTATTGTGCTCAATCGTTGCGGACATTGGGTTCAGGTGGAGCACCGTGAGCTGTTCAACCGTTCCTGCCTCGAGTTCCTGCGCCAAGCCTGAGCACCCTGCAACAGCGGCAGCCTTGCCGCTGTTGCACGCACTGGCCTCCACTATGGGCTGACATGACAATGACAAAATTTCCCCACTTGCTCGCCCCCGGCAACATTGGTCCCCTCCAACTGCGTAACCGCATCATCATGGCGCCCATGGGCTCCAACTTTGCCGAAGCTGATGGACACTGTGGCGAACGTATCCAGGCCTACTATGAAGCACGTGCCGAGGGTGGTGCCGGGCTGTTGATCATGGGCGTGTGCGCCATCGCCTTTCCCGCCGGCACCGCCGAACCGTACCAGGTCGGGGTTTCCTCCGATGAGTTCATTCCGGGCCTGAGCCGCCTGGCCGAGCGCGTGCACAAGCACGGTGCGAAGATCGCCATGCAACTGCAGCACGCCGGCAAGAACGCCATACGCGACATGGCCGCGGGCCGTCCGCTGTGGGTGCCGTCGATTCCACCGGCCAGCAGTTCGGACATGATGCAAGCCTTGACTCCCGAGGAGCTTGCCTCGTTTGTCAGCGCCGTGCGCGGTCGCAAAGGCGGGATAGAGATGCGGGTGATGGACCAGGACGACATCGCACAGATGGTCGAATGGTTTGCCGCCGCCGCCGAACGGGCGCAACGCGCCGGTTTCGATGGCGTGGAGATCCACGCCGCGCACAACTACATCATCGCCGGCTTTCTGTCGGCGTATTACAACCGCCGTGATGATGCGTATGGGGGTTCGCTGGAAAATCGTGCGCGCTTGCTGCTTGAAGTGCTGGCCGCCGTGCGCGCTCGGGTGGGTGCAGGCTTTGGCGTCTGGCTGCGCCTGGATGCCGAAGAGATGCTCACCCCCGGCGGCATCACCCTCGACGATGCCAAGGCGGTAGCGCGCCTGGCTGAAGTTGCTGGCGCCGATGCGGTCAGCGTCTCAGCCTATGCCGCGACTACCAGTGGCGTGGCGTTTACCGAGGCGCCGCTGGTACAAAAGCCTGGCGCGTTTCTCGAATGGACAGCTGCAATCAAACAGTGTGTGAGCATTCCAGTGATTGCCGTCGGACGTATCGAGCCCGAAACCGGCGAAACGGCCATTGCCGCTGACCAGTGCGATTTCATCGCCATGGGTCGCAAACTGCTGGCCGATTCGCAGCTGCCGAACAAGCTGGTATCCGGTCAGCTGCAGGCTATTCGCCCGTGCATTTATTGCTACGTGTGCGTCAGCCAGATCTTTATCAATGAGCGGGTCAAATGCGCGGTCAATCCACAAACCGGGCATGAAGCCGAGCGAATCATCGGTCCGGTGGCCACCGCGCAGCATGTGGCGGTGATCGGTGGTGGCCCGGCGGGTCTTGAAGCGGCGCGCGTGGCGGCCTTGCGCGGACATCGGGTGACGCTGTTCGAACGCAGTGACCGCTTGGGTGGCACGCTGTTCTTTGCCGCCCTGGCCTACCCCGAGAACGGCCGTCTGCTGGACAACTTGCTGTACCAGGTACAGCAATTGCCCATTGATGTGCATTTGCAGACCTGTGTGGACGCGGCCTTGCTGCGTGACCTGGGCGTCGATCAGGTGATTGTCGCCACCGGCGCTCAACGCGCGGCCCCGGACATCCCCGGGGCCGATCAGAATCACGTGTGGAGTGGCGATGAACTGCGCCGCTTGATGACCGGCGACCGTGCCGAGGACATCGCCAAGCGCAAGCTATCGCTGACGCAGCGCACCTTGATGAAGGCCGGCAACCTGATCGGTGTCACCAACAGCACCGAGGCCATGCAAAAGTTGTCGCGGGTGTGGATGCCCTTGGGCAAGCGCGTGACCATTATCGGTGGTGGGCTGGTGGGGCTGGAACTGGCGGAGTTCCTGATCGCCCGCGGGCGTCAGGTCTGTGTGCTGGAAAGCACCGGCCACCTGGGTCGGGAACTGGCGATCGTGCGCCGCTGGCGTGTGCTGCATGGCATCCGCGTGCATGGCGGTCAGCTGCTGACCGGCGTGACGGTGACCGCCATCGAGGGCAATCGCGTCCGTTATCAAACGGCCGAAGGTGAAGCCGCCGAGGTACGCGGTGACTCGGTGGTGCTGGCCAGCGGTGCAACACCTGACACCACCCTGGGTGATGCGCTGGGCAACGCTGGATTCAAGGTCGTCAATATTGGTGACTGCCAGAACGTGGGTTACATCGAAGGCGCCATCGCAACCGGCAACCGCGCCGGACGAGAAGCCTGAAGCCCGGACTGCAGGAGCGAGCCTGCTCGCGATGGATGTCAACGATAACGCGCACTGTCTGAATGGTCGCGGTGTCTGGATTTTTTTCGCGAGCAGGCTCGCACACAATGGACCTCGAACAGCCCTGCAATGAGGTCGCTCAAGCCAAAAAAACCCAGGTTTTCACCTGGGTTTTTTTACCTTCACATGATCAGTGCCGTTAGCGCCCCATCGCTCGTGCCGCATCCGCGGTGTACATGTCCGGGGTGAACTTGGCTTCGTTGAGAATCGGCCCCTTCTTAGACTCGTTGGTCATGGCGTAGCCGGTGTACTGCCCTGAGTTCAGGTCCATGAAGAACTGCGAACCGGCCTGCCACGCGCTCATGTCAGGGTGGTAGTAGTAGTTGATCATCGCATGCTTCCACAGCGCGCCACGGCTGTCATAGTTGTCCGAAACCACCGAGTTCCAGGTGTCTTCGTCAATAAACAGCACACGCTTGCCGTAGACATGGCGGTAGCCCTCTTTCAACTTGGCCTCAAGCACCCAGACACGGCGCAGCTCATAGCGCATGTAGTCGGGGTTGGGGTGGTTGGGGGTGAGGATGTCGGCGTACTTGACGTCACCGGTGTTCGGCTTGAAAGCGTTGGCCGGTACGTAGATTTCACGCTTGCCGACCAGCGTCCAGTTGAAACGCTCGGGCGAGCCGTTGTAAAGACGGTCTTCGTCGACAGTCATGGTGCCGTTGGTACCGATCATGGGCTGATCGTAACCGTAGCCAGGCAACTGCCGTACACGCCGGGTGGAGGGGCTGTAGCTCCAGGCCTGACGCGGGTTGGTGAGGAAGTTGTAGGGTTCCTGCGAAATACTCACCACACCGTTGTCGCGCGCCGGTTTGAGCGTGGTGTTCCAGCTCATGGCCTGTATCGCGCCTTCAGTCTTGGGCTCGACTGTCGGCGAGTTGGCTTGCGAGAGATTTCGCGCATGGGCACGACCCCAGCCGATGCTGCCGTTAGGCAGGACTGACGCCAGATCACTGACCTTTTCTTCGGTGTAGGCACGCGCCGGCAACTGGTGGTTCCACAGCAGCTCCATGCCGCTTTTCGGGATCGGAAACGGTATCTGGCCGATCCCTTCGATGCCCATGCCGTCGTCGACCAGCTTGGCGTTCAAGGCGTTTTTCATTGCCCGTTCGCAAACATAGTCCGGGTAGCGGAAGTCACGATGACCTGGGTAGATGTTCATCTTGTAGGTGGTTGGGTAGCGCTTGAGCAGGGCCTTCTGACCTTCGGTCAAATGGCTTTCGTACTGGCTCATATTCTGCGCGGTGATCACCAGGATCGGCTTTTCGGAAGCGTAGGGGTCGACCGGCTGGCTGCCGGAAAACTTCACGTGATTCCAGCCTGGTACCTCGCCGAGGTACTTGCCGGTGTAGGGCGGGATGGTGCCTTCGGCGTTGCCGGCTTTCTCGGCACCGACACAGGTCAGCTCCTTGCCGAGTTTGGCAGCCTCTTGCGGCGATACTTGCGCAAGTGCGTTGCCTTGCAGGCCGACATTGGCGGCCACTGCAGCTACGAACATCACGCCTTTTGTTGTTATTTTCATCGATTGGCTCCTTCGCAGACCAGGACTACTGGGGTACTCCATTGTTCCTGATCTGCTGGGGAGAACATCGTCCGGAAAGACTAATCAGTCAGGCACTGACCAATAATTCACGGATCTGTGCCTTGATCAATTTGCCCGACGCATTACGTGGCAGCGGCTCATGAAAACCATGTACCTCGGCTGGTACCTTGTAGGCGGCAAGGCGCTGGCCGATAAAGGCACACACCTGCTCCCGGGTCGGCGCCGGATCAAGTTCGCTGCGCAATACCAGCACCAGGCGCTCACCCAACTCCTCATCGGCCACCGCAAAGGCGGCCGCTTCAACGACCCCGGGCATTTCGCAGATACAGGACTCCACTTCACTGGCGGAAATCTTTTCCCCCGCACGGTTGATCAGGTCCTTCGCACGGTCGGTGATGTAGAGGAAGCCCTCGTCGTCCAGCAGGCCTATGTCACCGGTGTCCAGCCAGCCGTCCTGCAACGTCTGGGCACTGGCTTCGGGCAAGCGCCAGTAGGCGCTCATCAGCGTTGGCGAACGCAGCCAGATCAGGCCGCTTTGCCCTGCTGGCAGCGGCGAATACGGGTCGGGACCGATGCACACATCAACGATCGGCAACGGCCAGCCCACCGAATCGGGTTTGTACACGAACTGATCGCCACCCACCGCCGCTCCGATGCCGTTGCTCTCGGTCAGGCCGTAACCACTGCCGCCAATCGCCTTGGGCTTGCGCTTGCTGATCTGCGCCAGCAGCCGGCTCGGCGCCAGCGCCCCTCCCAGGCCAAGGCCGTAGAGGCTGTCGCTGTCGGTGCTGTCAAAGCGTGGCGAGCCGAGCAATTGCTGCATCATCACCGGTGCACCGTTGAACTGGGTGCAGCGCTCGTCGCGAATCAGGTCAAAGGCCTTGTCGACGTCCCACTTGTACATCAGCAACAAGCGTCGCCCGCTGCGCAGGGCCAGCAGAAACTGCGCGTGCAGGCCGCTGACATGGAACAGCGGCACCGCCATCAGGTTGGTCGGCGCCAGGCCGCTATCGATCACCGCCTGGATGCGCTCGGGCGAACTTACGGCGCAGAACGCTGACTGAAACTCCAGGGCCGTCAGCGCCTGGCAAATGGCGCGGTGGCTTGACAGCACACCCTTGGCCCGACTGGTGGTACCGGAGGTATAGAGAATCAGCGCCGGGTCATCGGGGTCGATGGTGATGGCCGGCAACGCCAACACCGGGGCCTTGATCAACGCCTCAAAACGCTGGCAGTTGGGCGCCAGCGTTTGCCCTTCCTGCACACCGACCACAATGCTGACCAGTCCATCGTTGAGCACGTCGCCCGCCAGCAGTCGCAGGCGCTGCTCGTCACACACCAGCACCTGGGCGCCACTGTCCTGCAGGCCATGGAACAGCTCGTCGCGCAGGCCCCAACTGTTCAGGGGTACACACACCGCGCCGCACCGTTGCACCGCGACAAAGGCCACCAGCCAGGCCGGCTGGTTCCGCATGGCGATAGCCACCCGATCGCCCTGCTTTACCGCAAAACGTTGGGACAGTTGTGCGGCCAGCCGATCGACCTGGTCGAAAAATCCGGCGAACGTCAGCCGCTCCTGCTCCCACACCAGAAACTCACGGTCACCGTGCACGCGACCTGCATCGATGGCATCGAGCAGGTTGGGTGGTGCATGGCGAAAATACCGCAGGTTAACGTTGGGCGAAGTCACCACCTCGTACGGCGATCCCGGGCCGATCAACTGCTGCCAGGCTTTGCGCCACTGTTCCAGCTTCATGTTTTCACTTCTCCAAAGACTCGAAAGCGGCGTAGCGCGCACACTGGAAATCACTGTCGCCCAGACACGCCTGGACCACGCGAATCCGCTTGAGGTAAAGGCCCACATCCAGTTCGTCGGTGACACCGATACCGCCGTGCATCTGCACTGCTTCATTGCTGATCCGGGCAGCGGCTTCGCCCGCTTTCCATTTGCCCAGGCTCACCAGGCGCCCACGTTCAGCCGCGCTCAAGGCGCTGTCGTCGAGCGCAGACAACGCCGCCATCACGGCGCTGCGGGCCAGTTGCAGTTCCACATGCAAGCGCGCTGCACGATGCTGCAAGGCCTGGAACGAGCCGATCAAGGCATCAAACTGCACGCGGGTCTTGAGGTAATCCAGGGTCAGGGCGAACAACTGCTCGGCGGCACCAAGCAACTCCGCAGCCAGGCACGCACGCCCCCGATCCAGCGCTTCATCCAGGGCTGGCCACGCTGCCCCCAAGGTACCGAGCAAGGCTTCGCTGCCCAGTTGCACCGCACTGAAACGCAGCTGCGCGTAATTGCGCGAGTCGATCAACGACAGGGCACTGACCTGCAGCCCCGGCGTGTCTGCCGGCACCAGGAACACGCTGATGCCCTGCTCTTCACCCGCCTGGCCGTCGGTTCGTGCAGCGACCAGGTAGGCATCGACACCCAGGCCATCGATCACGAAGAACTTCTCGCCGTCCAGACGATAGCCACCGAACTCGGCGGTCGCCGTCAGCGCCGTGTGCACAGGCCCATGGCGCGGTTTTTCATCCAGGGCCATGGCCATGCGCCGTTCGCCGCTGATCAACGCCGTCAGCCACTGATCCTGCTGCGCCGCAGAGCCTGCCAGATGAATCAGCGAGCCACCGAGCACCACACTGGACAACAGCGGTGAGGCCGACAGGTTTCTACCCATGGCCTCGAAAATCGGCCCCAGGCCCATGCATCCAAAATTCAGTCCACCCAGCGCCTCGGGAAACGGTATCGCGCTCCAGCCCAGGCCAACTGTCTCCTGCCACAGTTGCGGGTCGTAACCGGGTTCGCAGGCCTCGTCTCGTAGGCGCCGCTGCGCCGCTACCGGGCTGCGCGCCGCCAGGAACTCGCGAGCACTGTCCGCCAACAGGCGTTGCTCTTCGCTATACACCAGACTCATGGTCACACTCCCCTTAAACACTCGGCAGGTTCAAGACCCGCTTGGCGATGACATTCAACTGCACTTCCGACGAACCGCCAGAGATGGTCAGGGCAAAGCTGTTGAGCCAGCCTCGGGTGACGGCCAGTTCCTCGCTGCTGAACGGCTCGCCTTCAAGGCCCAACGCGCGATAGCCGAGGGCATCGAGGAGGATCTCGAACTTGTCGCGCTCCTGCTCGGTATGCACCAACTTCATGATCGCCATGATCGCGCTGGTGTCCAGGCCAGCCCTGGCCTCCTCGCCCATGCGCTGCACGGTGAGGTTGTAGGCATGTTCGTCCATTGCGCAGGCCTGGGCGCGGGCGCGCAGGGCCTGGTCAGCGGGAGACTGGCTGTCTGGCAGGTAACGTTCGATCAACGGCAGCAGATGAAAGTGTGTCGGCAGGCTGAATTCGCCAAACTTGGACATGGCCCTGCGCTCATGCTGCAACAGGCTCTTGCCCAGGTTCCAGCCACCGTTGAGCGGCCCGATCAACTGACTCTGCGGGACCCGCACATTGTCGAAGAACACCTGGCAAAACGCCGACTTGCCGCTGATCAGGTCAATCGGCGAGACGCTGACTCCCGGGCTTTTCATGTCCAGCACGATCAGGCTGATGCCCTGGTGCTTGGGCGCCTTGGGATCGGTGCGCACCAAGGCGTACATCCAGTCGGATTTGTCGCCGTAGGAGGTCCAGATCTTGGTGCCATTAACCACGAAGTCATCGCCATCGGCGATGGCCGAGGTTTTCAAACTGGCCAGGTCGGAACCAGCATTGGGCTCGGAAAAGCCCTGGCACCAGCGCACCTCACCGCGGCACATGGGTGGCAACAGCGCCTGCTTCTGCGCTTCGCTGCCGAACTCCAGCAGCACCGGACCGAGCATCCAGATACCCAGGTTGATTTGCGCCGGTCGACATTTGAGCCGACGCAGTTCGCTTTCCAGTACGGCGTTGTATTCGGCGCTCAGTCCACCACCGCCATACTCGCTGGGCCATTGCGGACAGAACCAGCCTTTGTCGCGCATACGCTCGAACCAGAGGCGGGCGTCTTCATTGGGAAAGGCTACATGACGACCACCCCAGACCATCTCGCCCTCGGGAGTGGCGGTGCGCAGCGACGCTGGGCAATTGGCCTCCAGCCAGTCGCGCGTCGCTTGCCTGAATTGTTCGATTGCGCTCATTCGTTCACCTGAAAGGGACGTTATTGTTATTCGCATCAAGGGTACAGCCTGACTCAGCGCCTGGTACGCGGCATCCCCAGGCCAAACTGGGCGATCAACTCGCGCTGGATTTCATTGGTGCCGCCGCCAAAGGTCAGGTTGACCGACGCCCGCACTTCATATTCCAGCTCGCCGAGCAGATAAGCTGCCGCAGAACCTGCCCGGGTCAGCCCGCTGGCACCGACAATGGCCGACAACTTGCGCAAGATCTCGATCGCCGACTCCGAGCCATAGACCTTGGTCGTGGAGGCCAGCGCGACGTCAACGCGATCGCGCTCAAGGTCGGCGGCGATGCGAAAGTTGATCAGGCGCATGGCTTCAAGCCTTGCATAACACTCGGCCAGGTCACGCCGTACCCAGGCATGATCGGTGGCGCGGTGGCCCTGCTCATCGGCACAACGCGCCCACAAGTAGACCCGGCTGAACAGGCTGACGACTTTGTCGGACCATGCTCCCAGCCCCAGGCGTTCGTGGTTGAGTTGCGCGGTGATGAGTTTCCAGCCGCCGTGCAACTCGCCCACCAGCATGTTCCGCGGCACCCTTACGTTATCGTAATACGTGGCGGCCGTGGGGTTGCCGGAAGTCGGAATCAGGGTGCTGGAAAATCCTTCGGCCCGGGTATCGAGAATCAGGATCGAGATACCCTTGTGCCGCGCCTGCTCAGGGTCGGTACGCGCCGCCAGCCAGATGTAGTCGGCCGAGTCGGCACCCGACGTCCAGAGTTTACTGCCATTGACCACAAAGCCGTCGGCATCTTCGCGGGCAGTGGTCTTGAGTACCGCCAGGTCACTGCCGGCACTGGCTTCGGAGTAACCAATGGCAAAGTTGATTTCGCCGGCGGCAATGCCGGGCAGGAATTTTTCCTTTTGCAGCGCCGAACCATGCGCCATCAGGGCCGGGCCGACCGTGCTGATGGTCACGAAGGGCAATGGCGCACCGGCAATGTTGGCTTCTTCGAAGAAGATCAACTGCTCGGTGGCCGCGTAGCCCTGGCCGCCGTAAGCCTTGGGCCAGCCGACGGCCAGCCAGCCATCACGGCCGATCTGGGCGATGGTACGGCGAAACAGCTCGCCGCCTTCGGTGCCACGCATTTGCTGGCGGAGCTCGGGGGTCATCAGGTTCTGGAAATAGTCCCGGACCTTGAGCCTCAGAGCACGTTGTTCGGGGGTGAGATCGACGAACATGAGACGCTCCTTATACCGCGCCGAGAATCAGGCCGCTGGTAGGCACGCCGGTCCCGGCGGTCACCAGCACGTTTTCCACACTGTCCACCTGGTTGACCGCCGTGCCACGGACCTGTCGCACCGCTTCGGCGATACCGTTCATGCCGTGGATGTAGGCCTCGCCCAACTGCCCGCCATGGGTGTTGATCGGGAATTTTCCGCCACGGGCATGGTGCCCGGCGCGAATGAATTCCTTGGCCTCGCCGCGCTTGGCCAGGCCGAATTCTTCCAGTTGCGGCAACACGAAAGGCGTGAAGTGGTCGTAGATCACCGCCGTCTGCAAGTCTTGCGGGCCCAGGCGCGACTGGCTATACAGCTCCCTGGCGACCACGCCCATCTCCGGCAAGCCGGTGATGTCGTCACGGTAGTAGGAGGTCATCACTTGCTGCCCCGCGGCGATGCCCTGGGCCCCGGCCTTGATGATCACCGGCTTTTGCGGCAGGTCGCGGGCGCGCTCCGCCGAGGTGATGACCATGGCCACCGCGCCATCGGACTCCTGGCAGCAGTCAAGCAAGTGCAACGGCTCGCAGATCCAGCGCGAAGCCTGGTGCTCTTCGAGGGTAATCGGCTTGCCGTAGAAAAACGCCTGGGGGTTGGTGGCGGCGAAATCGCGTACCGCTACTGCGACCCGGCCGAAGTCCTCGGAGGTGGCGCCGTAGGTGTGCATGTAGCGCTGGGCAAACATCCCGACCCAGGCCGCCGGGGTGTGGAAGCCGTGGGGCATGTACCAGCCATAATTGACGTTCTCGAAGGTCGGCGTCGAGGCGAAGCCGTAACTGCCGGTGCCGAAGCGGTACCAGGAGCGTTCGTTCATCGCCCGATAGACCACCACGACCTTGGCCACGCCGGTGGCCACCGCCATCGCCGCATGCATCACCGGCCCGCAGGCGGCGCCACCACCGTGGGGCACCTGGGAGAAGAACTTGACGTCCTTGCAGCCCAGCAGGCGGGCAATTTCATACTCCGGAACCTTGTCTACCGAATAGGAACTGAAGCCCTCGACCTCGGATGGATCGATGCCCGCGTCCTTGAGCGCCGCCAGGGTCGCTTCCATGGCCAGGCGCAGTTCGGTGCGCCCGGAATTCTTGGAAAACTCGGTCGCGCCCAGCCCGACAATGGCGGCGCGCCCGGAAATCGACGAATTCGTCATCTGTGATGTCTCCCGCGAATTAGGGCAGAACCAGCGCGACCGTACCGGTCACGTGATTGCCCATGGAGTTTTTGCCCTTGAGGGTCACTTCCAGGGTGCGTGTAGCAGCATCCTGATGGGTCACTTCGCCGCTGAAGATCATGCTGTCACCGGGGTAGTTCGGCGCGCCCAGCTTGATTTTCAGCGAACGGAACTGCACCTGCGGGCCGCTCCACTGCTCGATGAAGCGTTGCACCAGGCCGTTGGTGGTCAGGATGTTCATGAAGATATGCGACGAACCCAGCGCGCGAGCCGCCTCCAGGTCATGGTGGCCGGGAAAGTAGTCGCGGGTGGCAATCGCACCGCCGGCAATCAGGCCGACCGTGATCGGAATCGTCAGCTCGGGCAGTTGTTCGCCGGTGTGCACGTCTTCAAAGCGCTTGGTGTTCATCGAGGTCATATTTCCATCCCAAGGTGTCGTTATCGCTCAGCCAGTCGCCGAGGCGTTCCAGGATCACCGACGATCCTCCCAATGCACTGCTCAGCGCCCGGCTCCAATACAGGAACCGGTGGATCGGGTACGTCAGGTCGACGCCGATACCGCCGTGCACATGCTGTGCGGTGTGCCCGATGCGGTGCCCGGCCTCGCAGGCCAGGTACGCCGTGGCCAGAGCCTCGGCAGGTGCCGGCAGGCCAGCGTCCAGGCGGTAGCACAGTTGCCACAGCGCACTACGCAGCACCTCAAGGTGCACATGGGTGTCGGCCATACTCATCTGCACGGCCTGGAAGCTGCCGATGCTGCGGTCGAACTGCTCACGCTCGCTGACATAAGCCACGGTGCGGTGCACCTGCTCGGCGCTGACGCCCAGTTGCAGCGCCGCCAGGGCAGCAATCGAGCGCGGTGCCAGCCAGTCCAGCGCGGCCTCGGGCAGCACCTGATGCTTGCCCAGGGTGACGCCGTCGAAGCTCAGGTCGGCCACGGCTTCACCATGGGTCATGACCCCTGCCACGCTGCTGATACCCGCCTGGCCCAGGTCTACCAGCACCAGCCGTGGCTGCCCCATGACCTGGGCCAGCACCAGCGCCGCCACCGATTGTTCGGCCAGGGCCAGCGCCGCGACCCGCCCGTCCAGCCGCCAGCCGTCAGCCTCGGCGCTGGCCTGAAGTTCAATGCCGCGCACGTTGCTCAGGCCATCGAGGCTCAGGGTCAGCAAACCCGTGGCGGTCACGGCCTGTTCAACCCAGGGCGCCAGTGGCGCACCGCCGAATTCGGCCAGGGTGGCCGCCGCCAACTGGTGACGCCACAGCGGCACTTGCGCCAAAGCGCCACCCTGGGCATCGAGGATCTGCATCAGCTCGGTCATGCCCAGCCCGCTGCCACCGGCCGCTTCGGGGATGGCCAAGGCATGCAGGCCGGTTTCCACACAACCGGACCACAGTTCATGCATGTAGGCTTGCCCCGACAGATCCCAGTCACGCAGACGCTCGTCGGTGCAGTAGTCGCTCATCAGGCTGCCCGCCATTTCGGCAATGGCGCGCTGGTCTTCATTGAGTTCAAAATCCATACCGCCCCCTACTCTGCCAACGGCCGGAACATCGGCAACGCCAGATCGTCGTCGAAGGTCTGGAATTCGACCTGCAAACGCTGGCCGATGCTGATGTCTTCACGCTTGACGCCCACCAGGCCGGCGATCAGGCGCACGCCTTCGTCCAGCTCGATCAGGCCGATCGGATTGGGATGATCAAATGGCGCCACTTGCGGGTAGTGCATCACCACAAAGGAATACAGCCGCCCCTTGCCGCTGGCTTGCAGGGTGTCCCAGTCGAACGAGTGACACTCGATACACACCGGTGCCGGCGGATGCCGCAAGGTGGCGCACTGGGTGCAGCGCTGGATCAACAGCTGGCCTTGCTTGCAGCCTTCCCAGAAAAACCGCGTGTCGTCGCTCATGCCGGGGGTCGGCCGCTTGGCCACCACTGGTTCGACGCTCGCCAGGGGCTGCGCCTCGACCTTTTCCACGCTGGCCGGGCGGAACTTGAAGACCCGGAACAACAGCTCGCCGACTATTTCGTCGCCAGCGGCCTGTTGCGAGAAGTAGGTCATGACCAGGGTGACAAAAAAGCCGGTGCCCAGGCCCGTGGTCTTTTCATCGCCGACCGACTCCAGGCGCGTGGTGTAGTAGAGCTTTTCACCCAGGCGCAGGTTGCGTTCGAAGGTCAGCTCGGAGTTCACCGCCACCACTGACGGATAGCCGTAGGCATCCATCAGTCCAAGCACTTCATACGGGTTCTCGGTGGTCGAGCCCGGGGCGTAGTTGTTGATGTGGAAGCCTTCCATGCACCAGATCTGCAGCATGGGTGGTGGCGCGATAATCCCGTCGTTGCAGCTGCTGGCTGCCGTCAAGGGGTCGGTGTAGAGCGGATTTTCAAGGCCGATGACTTCGCACCACTGGCGAATCATCGGTGCGTTCACTTCGTCCCAGGCGTTCACGCGACCGTATTGGCGCCCAACCAGGGCGCGTACTTTGGATAGCAATTCTGGATCAGCCAAGTTCGTCTCCTGCGTGTTCAAAGCGGCGCCCGGTACTGCAACGCCGACGTGGGTCGATCAGTGCGGCGCGACCTGCGCCGCACTGAGATAAGCCGGGCGTTCACCGCCGCCATGTAGCAACAAATTGCATCCACTGGCGTAACCAGCCAGCCTGGACGCGATGTACAGACAGGCATTGCCGATATCCTCCGGCAGGGCCATGCGTCCTGCCGGGATACCGGCACTGACGGCGGCGATACCGGCTTCATCGCCGTAGTGCACGTGTGAAAGTTCGGTACGCACCAGCCCCGGGCTCACTGCCACAACCCGCACCTTGGGCGCCCATTCCGCTGCCAGCGATTGCACCAGCGCCAGTACCCCGGCCTTGGCCGCACCATAGGCCGCGGTGCCCGGCGAGGCGCGCAGCCCGCTGATGCTGCCGATAAAGACGATGCAACCGCCCTCGTCCTGGGTTTGCATCATCAGGTTGGCTTGCTGGGCGACGTTGAGCGGGGCAATCAGGTTGAGGCGGATGATCCCCTCATGAAACCGCGGCGAGGCGCTCGCGGCGTCGGCTGACGGGCTGCCACCGGCGTTGTTGATCAGCACGTCGAGGCGCCCGTAGTCGCTGCGGATAGTGTCGAACAGGCACTGCAGCGAGACCTGGTCTCGCACGTCGGCGGCGATGAAGTCCGCCCGTGCGCCCTCCACGCCTGGCAATTGTTCCGGCGCGTTGCGCCCACACACGATCACCCTGGCACCCGCGGCGAGAAAGCTACGGGCAATGCCCGCACCTATGCCTTTGGTTCCGCCGGTGACCAATACCACCTTGCCGTTGTAATCCAGCCCCGAGTGACCACTCATGGCACGCTCCTCATGCTTGTGTTGAGGATCACTCTAGGGACAAAGTCGCCCGGCCACGTCGTCTGAACGGACGATGAAGCGGCGCGCCGCGCTCGCAACAATCCGCCAAACGGCGCCCGCCCGCTGGTGCCCATGACCTGAGGTTGACCATGTCCGACTCACTGCCCGCGCCGGTACTGCTGGAGTACCCGACCCCCGGTGTCGCCCTGCTGCGGCTTAACCGCCCACACGCCACCAACGCCCTGAGCCTTGAGCTGCAGGCCCTGCTGTCGCAGTACTTCAGCGAACTGGGGGACAATCCCGAGGTGCGCTGCATCCTGTTGACCGGAGGCGACAAGGTGTTCGCCGCCGGTGGCGATATCAACAGCCTGGCCGGGGTCGGCCCGATCGATATCTACCAGCGCCATACCGAGCGGGTCTGGGCGCCCATCCAGCATTGCCCGAAGCCGGTGATAGCGGCCGTGTGCGGCTACGCCTATGGCGGTGGCTGCGAGCTGGCCATGCTCGCCGACATCATCGTGGCCGGGCGCAGTGCGCGCTTCTGCCAACCGGAGATCCGCATCGGCATCATGCCCGGCATTGGTGGCACCCAGCGCCTGGTACGCGCGGTAGGCAAGGCCAAGGCCATGCGCATGGCTCTGACCGGGCAGCCGATTACCGCCGAAGAAGCCTGGGTCAGCGGCCTGGTCAGCGAGGTGGTGGATGACGATCAGGTACAAACCCATGCCCTGAAACTGGCCCAGCTGATTGCTGCCATGCCGCCGCTGGCCGCCGAACAGATCAAGGAAGTCATACTCGCGGGCATGGATGCTCCGCTGGAGACTGGCCTCGCGCTGGAGCGCAAGGCCAATGCCTTGCTGTTCGCCTCTCGGGACCAGAAGGAAGGGATGCAGGCCTTTATCGAGAAAAGGCCTGCGCAGTTCGAAGGCCGCTAAGGGCAGCAGCGGGCCTGGCCCGCCACTGCTGCGCGCAACTCGCTCTTGACCACCTTGTTCGAGGCGTTCACCGGCAGCGCCTCGAAGAACCGCACCTGGCGCGGCACCTTGTAGTTGGCCATGCGCTCCCTCGCCCAGGCGATCAGCGATGGCTCGTCCAGTTCCCGCCCCTGACGCAACACCACGCAGGCGCAGCCCACTTCTCCCATGCGTTCATCCGCCACCCCGATCACCGCCACCTGGGCGACGGCCGAGTGTTCGATCAGCCCCGCCTCGATCTCTGCCGGGTAACAGTTGAAGCCGCCGACGATGAACATGTCCTTGAGCCGGTCGGTGATCTGCAGGTTACCCTCGGCATCCAGGTTGCCGATATCACCGGTGTGCAGCCAGCCGTCGGCATCGATGGCCTGGGCAGTGGCCTCGGGGTCGTTGAAGTAACCCTGCATCACGTGGAAACCGCGCAGGCAGATTTCCCCCGACTCACCCGCTGCCACGGGCTGGTTGTCAGCCGAACGGATGCACACTTCGGTGCCTTCGATCGCCCGCCCGCTGGTCGCGGCGACGATGTCGGCGGCATCATCCGGGTTGCAGATGGTCGCCAGGCCGCCACATTCGGTCAGGCCGTAGGCCGTGGTCACCACCGCGACGCCCAGTTCCTTGCGCATGCGTTCGATCAGTACCGGCGGGATGGTCGATGATCCGGTCACGGCTATGCGCAGGCTCGACAGGTCGGTCTCGGCCAGGTGCGGGTGCGCCAGCATCGACAGGTACAGCGTCGGTGGCCCCGGCAGTACGCTGATGCGCTCGGCGGCGATGCGCTGGAACACCGCTTCGGCGTCGAACACCGCATGGGGCAGGATGGTCGCGCCGGCCAGCAGACAGGTCAGCCAGCCGGCCTTGTAGCCAAAGGCATGGAAAAACGGGTTGATGATCAGGTAACGGTCACCGGGCTGCAGGCCAATCACCCTGACGTATTCGTTGTACGCGCGCAGGGTTTGCCCATGGGCGCTCATCACCCCCTTGGGTTTGCCCGTGGTGCCTGAGGTGAACAGCAAGTCCGACAAGTGCCGCGGACCGACCGCCACTGCACGCTGGCGGGCTTTCACCTCACTGACCGACTCGCCCCTGGCGAGAAAACCGTCCCAGCCAAGGTCGGTGGCCAACCGCGGCTGCGCCGGCCCCATGACCACCAGTTGCTCCAGGCTGGCCGGGCGAAGCGGCGCCAGCATCGCCTGGTAGTCCAGGCCGAGAAACTCGCCCTGCATCAACAACACACGCGCCTGGCTGCGGGTCAGGATGTCGGCGGCCTCCGCACCTTTCATGCGGGTGTTGATCGGTACCAGTACCGCCCCTGCGCAATGCACACCCAGGGCTGCGATCACCCAATCGCGGCAGTTCGGTGCCCAGATCGCCACGCGGTCGCCCGCCTCGATTCCCAGAGCCATCAGGCTGCGGCAGACACCGAGCGCCAATGCCGGTAAATCACGGTAATCGGTGGTTATACCGTCTTGCTCGATGGCCGCCCGGCCGGCGAAGCGTTCGGCACTGGCGAACAGCAAGGCGGGAATCGACAAGGGCAACGGGTTCCAGGCAGTCAAGGTGCCCGGTAATGCGGAAGATGCGGTCATAGTGACAAACTCGGCTATCGGGTTATTCGGGAAAGAGCACCCGCAGGTGCTCGCTGCGGGCCAGGGACTGGCACGCCAGCGTCCAGCCCTGGTCCATTTCCTGTTGATCAAGGGCATCGTTGCGCAGCATCTGCACTTCGCCACTTTCGACGGTACACATGCAGGTGGCACAGGAGCCCACCAGGCAGGAACTCGGCGGTTTCAGGCCCGCCCGGCGCATGGCATCGAGCAGGGTTTCGCCTTCGGCGCAAGGCACCTCGAATTCTTCACCGTCCAGGCGCACCGAAAGCTGGCTGGCCGGCTGGCTGGTATCGACGATGACCGGCGCCGTGACCGCGCCCTCTTCGGGCAGGGAAACGAATCGTTCGACATGGATCTGCGCGGTGGGCATATCCAGGCTCTGCAAGGCGCTGACGGCAGCATCCATGAACGGTCCGGGACCGCAGATAAACGCTTCGGCTCGGGCAAACGGCCGGGCCAGTTCCGCCAGCTGGCTCACCGCCGGAATGCCTTGCACCGAGTCGAGCCAGTGCACCACCTGCAAGCGCTGCGGGTGCGCACTGGCCAGGGCCTTGAGCGAGTCGCGAAAGATCACCGAGGCTTCGTCACGGTTGGCGTAGATCAGCAGGATCCGCCCGGACCCCGTCAGCAGCGCCGAACGCAGGATCGACAGCAACGGGGTCACACCGCTGCCGCCGCCGAACAACAGCAGGTCAGTGTCCAGCTGGCGCGGCACAAAGACCCCGGCCGGCACCAGCACCTGCAGGCTGTCACCCGCCTGCACGGCGTCGCACAGCCAGTTCGAGGCGCGCCCGTCCCGCACCCGCTTGATCGTGACGCGCAACGGCTCATCGAGCAGCGGTGTGCTCGACAGCGAATAGCAGCGTGGTAACCAGCTGCCCTGGTGCGGCACCCGCAGGGTCAGGAATTGCCCGGGGCGATAACGGAAACGTTGCGCCAGTGCCTCTGGCAGCTCGAACTCCAGGGAGCGGCTGTCGGCGGTCTCTTCAATCACGCGCGCCACGCGCACTGTCAGGTAGTCCAGGCTCATATCAATTGCTCGCTGGGTTCGACTTCGACGCGGGTCCTGGCAGTCGTCAGCGACCGCCCGGCACGCCGCCCGGAAAACACACAATCGGCCAGCGACAGGCCGCTGACGTACAGGTGCGAAGGAATGCCAATGGCGGTGCGCCCGGCCGCGTAGAGGCCGGGGATCGGCTGCCCCTGGTCGTCCACCACCGCGCCACTGGCTTCATCGACCTTGAGCCCGCCCAGGGTCAGCGCGCCCAAGGGAAAAACGGGATTGCCGACCGAAATATCGCAGGCGTAGAACGGCCCCTGATCGAGCACCTGGCGGCTGTCGCGGGATTTGCCGAAAGCATCCTCGGCGTCACCCCGTGCGGCGGCGTTGTAGGCAAGCAAGGAGCCACGCAGCACATCGGCACGCATGCCCGTGACCTGGGCCAACTGCTCAATGCTCTGGCCCTTGCGCACACCGCGCAGCATCAGCAACAGTGCCGGCAGACTCTGGAACCACCAGTAACCAGCGAACAGCGCCTGCTTGATCGACTGGCCGCGCAAGCGCGCATCCAGCACCAGCCACGCCTTGCCACCCTGCTCTTCGCACAGGGGTTGGCCCAGCGTCGCCCCGTAGACTTCTTCGTTGACGAAACGCTGGCCAAGGGTATTGACCACAATGCCCTTGGGCCAGCACAGCGGCGGGTTGATGAAGCGCCAGGCCGAGACCCGCTGCAATCGATCGCTCACCGCGCCGGCACTGAGCCCCAGGCGCAGGCCGCTGCCATCGCAGCCGGTCGCCCCGACCTTGAAGTTGCGACGAAACTTCGGCGCATGCTGGCTGATCAGCTCGCGGTTGAAGATGAACCCGCCGGTACTGAGCACCACTCCACGGCGGGCACGCACCAGTTGCGGACGGGCGAAATCACACTCCAGTTGATGCACGCGCTGGCGCAACCTGTCGCAGTAGCGAGGGGCGAAGTTCTGCAGGCGCTCGGCCCGTGCGGCCCATCTGGCATGCAACCGCGCCTGCGCACTGCCGGCGGGCAGGCACCAGAGTTCGGCGCCCAACACCTGCCCCGTACGGTCAATCACCAGGCGCCGGGCCGCCGCCTGGAGCTTGGGACGTATACCGTTGCGCAGGCAGGCAGCCTTGAGGTGCGAATACAGCACCGCGCCGCATTGGCCCTTGCCCACGGTGCGATGGCCGCGGGGAGCTGGTGGCAGCTCATCGCGGTGCGAAGGCACCAGCTCGTTGCCGGAGTAGTAGAGAAAGTGGCCGTCCGAGGGGTACGAAGTCTTGCCGCCCGGCGGCATGCTGTGGGCATAGGGCACGCCATGGCCTTCCAGCCAGGCCAGGTTGGCCACGCTGTCTTGGCAAAAGCGTTGCAAGGTGGCGTCAGTTACCACGCCCTGGGTCTCGTGCCGCAGGTAAGTGAACATCGCCTCGGGCGTGTCGGCAAAGCCTGCGGCCATTTGCTGGCGGGTGCCACCGCCGGCGTAGACGACACCGCCGCTCTTGGCGCTGGCACCACCGCCGGTAAAGCGATCGGCCACCAGCACATCGGCGCCGTTGGCGCGGGCTTCGAGGGCGGCGCAGGCACCGGCCGCCCCCCAGCCGATGACCAGCACGTCACACTGATTATCCCAGTGCACGGCGTCGGCGTCGGCCACCTGCAAGGCCGGCTGGATCGGGGTACAGGTTGAGTTCACAGCGGCAGGCATGGCAGCTCCTCAGCGTTGCGCGGCAATGTGGTTGGCCGCGATGTAGCCAAAGGTCATGGCTGGCCCAAGTGTCCCGCCCGCACCGGGATAGCTGGTGCCCATCACCGACGCCGAACAGTTGCCAATGGCATACAGGCCGGGAATCGCTTCGCCGTCCTGACTGACGACCTGGGCGTGCTCGTTGGTCAACAGCCCGCCCTTCGTGCCGATGTCGCCAGCATCCAGGCGCATGGCGTAATACGGTCCCTTGCTCAGCGGCGCCAGGCACGGGTTGGGCTTCACATTGCTGTCGCCATAGTAACGGTCGAAAATGTTGCCGCCACGGCCGAAGTCGGTATCGACGCCACTGCGGGCGAACTCGTTCATGCGTGTCACGGTCTGTTCCAGCCCGGCACTGTCGACGCCAATCTGCGCCGCCAGCGCCGACAGGCTGTCCGCCTTGAAGTACAGGGAATTGAGCCACTGCTTGCGCAGGCGGCTGTCGGGCATGACCTGGGCCGGCATCAACGGCCCCATGGCGTAGTTGAAGCGAAAGTGCCCATCGAAGATCACCCAGGCCGGTATCGACTGCCCACCGGTGTTCTGGTTGTCGCGGTACATGGCGTCGACAAATTCCAGGTACGGGGCCGCCTCGTTGACGAAACGCCGGCCCAGGCTGTTGACCACCAGGGCCCCCGGGAACGCCCGCTCGGCAAACACGCCCCGTGGCTTGTCTTCGCCCGGCACGGCAATGGTCGGCGCCCACCAGGCCCAGTCCATCAGGGCCGTTGCCGCCCCCAGCGCAACCCCGGCCTCCAGCGCGGCGCCGGTGTTGTTGCCCGGCGGCGTGGCGCTCCAGTCCCGCTGGGTCGGCTGCGGCAGGTAGCGCTCGCGCAGCGCCTGGTTCTGCTCGAAGCCGCCTGAGCCGAAGATCACCCCACGCCGGGCATGCAGCTGCAACGTCTCACCGTCCCGGCAGACCTGCACGCCACTGACGCGGCCATCCTCGGTCAGCAGAGACTGGAAGTCGGTGTTGAGCCACAACGGGATGTTGCGGTCCATCAGGGAACGGCGCAGGGAGGCAACCAGGGAACTGCCCAGAGCGGCGCGACGATCGCGACGGCTCTTGCGACGCCACTTGAAATCCAGCTTGTAGCGCAGCATCAGGCCGAGGATCAGCAGGCGCCAGCCGAACGAGCGGGACATGGCCTTGTGCGCATGCCGGGCGGTCCAGGCAATACGCCCCATCAGCAGGGTCGAAGGTGAAGGTGCGCGCAGGTTCGCCAGTTCGTCACCCAACAGACTGGTGTCGAACAACTCCGGGTCCAGGGTGCGCCCGCCCGCCAGGGAGCCTGGCAGTTGCGGGTAATAATCGGGGTATTTCTGCGCCACGGCGTAGCGCACGTGGCTGGTGTGTTCCAGGGCCTGGATCATCTGAGGCGCGTGTTTGAGGTAGGCGCGCAAGCGCTTTTCATCGCCATGCTCACCCGTGGCCGCTTTGAGGTAGCGCAGCGCCAGTTCAAAGCTGTCTTGACCACCCTTGGCGGCAAAATAGTGGTTGTTGGGAATCCAGATGCCGCCGCCGGAGATCGCCGACGTGCCGCCGAACTTGTCGCTTTTTTCCACAACCAATACCGACAGACCCTGGTCGGCGGCAAACAGCGCCGAGGTCATTGCCCCTGCGCCGGAGCCGACGACGATCACGTCATAGTGAGAAACAGGCTGAGCTTTAGCTGTCATTGTTCTTGTGCCTTGGCTGTATTCGCAAAGATCCCGGCATGCCGGCCAGGGGTTGGCAGGCCCGGGCCTGCGTGCAGGCCCGGGCCTGCGTGCAGGCCCGGGCACGACTCATACGTACGGGTCGGGGTTGGGCAGGCCCATCTGCACGGCACCGAGGCTGCGACTGAAGGCCATGTAGTTGTTGGCGATATGCCCGCGCGCCTGGTGCAGGTCGCGGAACAGGCGTGCCACCGGATTGGTGTTGTACAACCCCGAGGCGGCCATGCAGCGCAGCAGTTCGTTGACCTTCTCGGCGCAGATGTTGGTGACATAAGAGGATTGGTAGCGGTACAGCAAACGGGTTTCCACGTCCGGGTACTCGCCCGCCTCGGCCAGTTGCATCAGGTGCGCGTAGTTGCGCTCAAGCACCAGCCTCAGGCTGTCGACGGTGATCGTGGCCTCCGCCACCGTGGTTTGTGCCACCGGGTCATCGGCGGTTTTCATCCCGTGTTTGCCGATGTGCGCGGCGGCGCTGGCGCGAAACTCGTTGATCGCCCCCTGCAAGGCGCCGATGGCCGATGAGGACACCGCCCGGGTGAACACCTGGGCAAAGGGAATGGCGTAGATCGGGTTGGTGTTGACCAGGCGTCCCGGCGTAGCGTCGATTGTGTTGTTGTTGGTGCGTTGCACCCGGTGTGCCGGCACGAAGGCATCCTCGACCACGATGTCGTGGCTGCCGGTGCCGCGCAGCCCCAGGACGTCCCAGTTATGCTCGATACGGTAGTCGCTGCGCGGGATCAGGAAGGTGCCGTGCTCAGCCGCCTGGTCGCCATCGGCCGGCAGTACGCCACCCAGCAAGCACCATTGACAGTGTTCGCTGCCGCTGGAAAATCCCCAGCGCCCGCTGATGCGGTAGCCGCCTTCAACCACGGTGACCTTGGCCACCGGCATGTAGGTGGAGGAAATCAGCGTCGATTGATCCTGGCCCCAGACGTCGCGCTGGGCTTCGATCGGGTAACGCGCCAGCTGCCAGGGGTGT
Source organism: Pseudomonas sp. NPDC087336 (assembly GCF_044744285.1). NCBI lineage: Bacteria > Pseudomonadati > Pseudomonadota > Gammaproteobacteria > Pseudomonadales > Pseudomonadaceae > Pseudomonas > Pseudomonas sp. NPDC087336. The sequence continues at coordinate 137,411 of NZ_JBIUYA010000010.1, forward strand.
ACGCCCATCACACCGTAGATCCATGCCGTGGACATGCAGCCTTCGGCGAGGATCATCTGGATTTCGAAAAAGGTTCGCGGGTCGACCTCGTAGCCGCCGAATGCCCGGGGCTGCAGCGCTCGCAACAGGCCGGCCTGCTGCAGCTCGTATATCGTTTCGTCAGGTACCCGGAACTCGCGATCAGCTCGCGCGGTGCGGTTCTTGAGTGCCGGCACCAGGCGCCGAGCCTGCTCCAGCAGTTGGATTTCTTCCCGCGTTTTTACTCGCATGCTGTCCATCCGTTCGTTCTCCCAATCTCGTTGCGCGGTTGCGCGAGCCTTGGTTGATGATCGAACGCAGCAAACGATTATTCATCGTCAAAGCGGACTAGAGAACAGTTGCGCGGCGCCATCCCTGGCCGTTACAAGCTTAAATCACTGCGCGCCTGGCGGCCCAGGGACGGTCCTGCTCCAGTTGCGAAGCCAATCGCAGCAGCACGTCTTCGGCGCCCAGGCGAGCGGTGAACATCATGCCCACTGGCAGACCGCTGTCACTCATGCCCAGCGGCAATGAAATGGCCGGTTGCCCGCTGACGTTGGCCAGCACGGTGAAACCGGCGCTGCCCATGGCCTTGCGTGCGTAGCTTTCGTAGGGCTGGTTGAGCGAGAGTTCGCCCAATGCCGGTGTCAGGCTGGCGGTGACCGGTGAGAGGATCACATCAAAACGCTCGAACTGCTGTTCCATGGCCATGCTGATGTCTTCAAACGCATGCCGTGCGCGGACGACGCCCTCACCCGTGGCCTTGCTCGCTCGCTCCAGCACACCAAAGGTGATGATTTCCAGATCCTGCGGCCCCAACGTGCGCCCCAGTGCCTTTTCACGGTCATCGACCATCGCCAGCAAGGAATTGCCGATCGCCACACCATGAGCGCCGAACAACTGCTGGGCCTGAATCGGCAAGCGCAGTTCATCCACCTCGTGACCAAGGCCGAGCAACTGCTTGACCGTCTCCTCCAGGACCTTGGCAATGGCCGGGTCCAACGGCGCACCGGTCAGCGACTCACGCACCAGGCCCACCCGCAGACGACCGGGTTCGCGGCCTATTTCCTCGACATAGGACCGTTGCAACGGCTGGGTCCAATACGGGCTACCCGGCTCATGGCCCTGCCCGGCGTCGAGGAACAAGGCGGTATCGCGCACGCTGCGCGAGACCACGTTGGCGACACTGGCACCGAACGAGCCTTCAAGGCGCGTCGGCCCGCTTGGGGTGCGGTAGCGCGTCGGCTTGAGCCCGACCAGCCCGCAATAGGAGGCTGGAATGCGAATCGAGCCACCGCCGTCGGTGGCATGGGCGACCGGCACGATGCCGGCAGCCACCGCCGCGGCGGAGCCACCGGAAGATCCACCAGCGCTCAACGCCGGGTTCCAGGGATTGCGGGTTTGCCCCCAGGCCAGCGACTCGGTAGTCGTGGTCAGGCCAAATTCCGGGCTGGCGGCCTTGCCGAAAGGTACTGCCCCGGCCAGTTCATAACGGCGGATCAGGGTGCTGGTCAGGCTCGCCGGCGGCGCGTCCTTGAACAGACGGCTGCCGTTGCTGGTGGTCGTACCTTGCAGGTACGTGTTGAGATCCTTGAGCAGGATCGGCACGCCCGCCAGCGAACCCTGGGCCTGGGTGGCGGCCTTGCGCCTGGCCGCCAGCAGTGCATGGGCATAATCGTCATGGCGCATGTTGACCGCATTCACCTTCGGATTGACCAGCTCACAGCGGGCAATCGCCGCGGCCAGCAAGTCCTCGGCGCTGAAGTGGCCGGCCTGCAGGCCCTTGACCATGGCCCAGGCATCCAGGTCCTGATAGTCGCCGGCCGATAAACCGCTCGCCGCACGGACATCGGCAAAACGCCCCAGAAGCCCCACACCCAGTGCTGCAACGCTGGCTTTGAGCACCTGGCGCCGAGGCCAGCCGTCAGCAACATTGGCGCAGAGTGAAACAGCTGTGTCGCCTTGTGGCAATGGATCGTGTTCCATGTGCTGAATTCCGTTTTTAATTGTGTTTTTCATATCGAATGACTCACCTCACGTCAGCATCCCCCGTCAGTCCGGGGTGATCTGCGCCACCATCGCGGCGAGAAAGTGCTCACTGTAGGGCGGTAGCAAACCCCATTCGCGGCGAGGATCGTGTTCCGGGGCCTTGAGTACCGTGCGCAGATGGCTAAACTCGATAAAGCCTTCGCGGCCGTGATAGTGCCCCATGCCCGACGCGCCGACACCGCCAAAGGGCGCGTCATGCAAGGCGGCATGCATCATCACGTCATTGAGGGTGACGCCGCCCGACAAGGTGTGCGTCAGCACATGGTCCTGCTCCCGGGCATCATTGCCAAAGTAGTAAAGGGCCAGCGGTCGCGGGCGGCCGTTTATATGGGCAATGACCTGCTCGACGTCGTCGTAGGGCAACACCACCATCGCCGGACCGAAGATTTCTTCGTGCATGATCAGGCTGTCTTGAGGCGGGTCGATCACCAGTTGCAGCGGACGACGGCGGTTTTGTGGATCGGCCGGCTGTGCGTGAGGCAGGCTCTCGACCCTGGCGCCAGCGTGCCGGGCTTGCTGAACCAGGTTTTCAACTCGGGCCAGGTGCTGGGCATTGACCACCGCCACCACATCCGGGTTGTCACTCACCTCGGGGATCAATTCGCGATAAACGCTGGTAAAGGCGTCGAGGAAGCTTTCCAGTTGCTCGCGTGGCACGTAGACCAGGTCCGGGTTGATGCAGACCTGGCCGCTGTTGGTGGTCTTGGACAAGGCAATACGAAACGCTGTGGTCCCCAGCTCGGCGCTGCGCCCGATAATGACCGGCGACTTCCCGCCCAGCTCCAGGGTCACGGGCACCAGGTTATCGGCTGCATTTCGCATCACCGATTTGGCCACGGCGGTGCTGCCGGTAAACACCAGATGATCGAAAGGCTGCGCCGTGAAGGCCTGGGCCAGATCCGCTCCGCCAGTGACCACTGCCACTTCGAGCGGGTCGAACAGTTCACTGAACAGTTGCGCCACCAGCGCGGCCGTACGCGGCACCACCTCCGAAGGCTTGAGGATCGCCCGGTTACCCGCCGCCAGCGCCGAAGCCAAAGGGCTGAGCAAGGTATACAGCGGCGCGTTCCAGGTGCCCAGAATTCCCACCGTGCCCTTGGGCTGATACATCACCCAGGCTTGGGCACCGAGATGATCGTAGGGACTGAAGACTTGCCGAGGCTCATCCTGCATCCAGCCTTCCAGATGGTCGCGCGCATGTTTGAGCGAACCCAGGGAGCCCAGCACATCATTCATTAACGAGAACCCCTGGGGGCGACCGCCGAAATCACTATCCATGGCCTCTGCCAGCGCCTGGTGGTGCGCCACCAGCATGTCGATCACGCGCTGGATTCGTTCACGCCGTTGCGGCGCACTGACGGCACCCTGGGTGTTGAACGCAGCTTTTTGATCAAGCAACAGGGCCGACAGACCGTCGACGGATGAAATTGCACAACTCATTGGTGCCTCCTCAACTTTACAAGGGCCAGCGCTACACCTCTGCACCCACCATGGCCGTCATTGCACAACGCCCCGAACTGCAAACTAGCCCCAGCCCCCGCCAGCCGCCTCGTCCAAGTGGACGAGTGGGCCAAAAACGTTAGTCCGTTGAGACGATGTGAATCCCCGTTTCGCAAGGAATACTGCCAGCACGCACACTCATTCCATGAGGCCCATCATGGCAACGCCCGCCAGTTTCGACCCTCAAGCGTTTCGCGCCGCGCTCGGCACCTTTACCACAGGGGTGACGATCGTCACCACCCAGGCCGAAGATGGCTCACCGGTTGGTATCACCGCCAACAGCTTCAATTCGGTCTCGCTCAATCCGCCGCTGGTGCTCTGGAGTTTGTCCAAGACCGCCCGCAGTCTGCCGGTCTTCAGCAGCGGCGGCCACTGGAACGTGCACGTCCTGTCGACCGAGCAAGAGTCATTGTCCGGACGCTTTGCCCGCCAGGGCGAAGACAAGTTTTCCGAAATCCAGCTCGACACCGGGATCAGTGGTGCACCCTTGCTGCAGGACTGCACGGCGCGCTTCCAGTGCCGCACGGCGTTCCAGTATGAAGGTGGCGACCATGTGATCTTCGTCGGCGAAGTGCTCGCCTTCGACCACAGCGACCGTGCGCCGCTGGCCTTCCAGAGCGGCCAATACGCCCTGGCGATGCGCAAGCCACGCAGTGAGCTGCGCCTGGCAACCACCCCGCCGCCGCCCGAATGCAGCTACACCGAAGACTTGCTCGGCTACCTGCTCGGCCGCTCGCACTACCAGATGCTGTTTGCGTTGCGACGCCTGCTGAAAAACCAGCAGCTCGATGAGCACGCTTTTTTCATCCTTTCGACCCTGTGCATTCGCGACAACTTGACCCTGGATGAGATCAACACATTCGTCGGCTACACCGGTCATGTGGTCAGTGCTTCGAGCATGCGCTTTCTCGAACGCCAGAACCTGGTGGCCCGAGAGATTGACGGCGAGGAGGTGCGCTATGTGCTGACCGCCGACGGGCGTGAGGCATCGATGCAGGAAGTCGCCTTGGCCAAAGCAGTCGAAGAGGATATTTCCACGCGCCTGGGTGCCGGTGATGCCCAGGCACTCAAGGTGCTGCTCAAGCGCCTGATCGCCACCTCCGACCCAGGCCTGCCGGACCTGTGGGCACCGCGCTGAGTGCGACCTGCGTCGCAACGCTTGAGACAGCAACCGATCCATTGGAACAACAAGGACAGCCATGAGCATTCTGCAACGCTTCAACCTTGCTGGCAGTGTCGCCATTGTCACCGGCAGCGGCCGTGGCATCGGTCGCGCCATTGCCCTGGCCTACGCCGATGCCGGTGCCGATGTGGTCTGCAGCGCCCGCTCGCTGGAAGACATAGAGGCCGTCGCTGAAGAAGTGCGAAGCCGTGGGCGTCGCGCCCTGGCCTTGAGCTGCGATGTCACCGACAGCGAACAGCGCATTGCACTGGTCAGCAACGCCCGCGAACAGATGGGTCGCATTACCCACCTGGTCAATAACGCCGGCGGTGGTGGCCCGAACGACCCGCTGACGATGAGCCCGGAAGATTTCGAGCAGGTGATGAACTTCAACGTCACCGCCGCTTACGCCCTGGCGCAGCAGTGCGTCCCGCTGATGCGCGAAGCCGGGGGCGGCAACATCATCAATATCACCTCGGTCGCGGCCCGCTATGCCCAGCGCCATTTCAGCGCCTATGGCACTGCCAAGGCTGCGCTGACCCACTTGACACGCCTGCTGGCACAAGAGTTCGCGCCGCAGATCAGGGTCAATGCGGTGGCACCGGGACCGATCCTCACCGACGCCCTGGCCGGGGTCATGCCCGACAGCATGCGCAGCACGATGGAAGCCAACACCCCGCTCAAGTGCCTGGGCCAGCCGGAAGATATCGCTGCCGCCGCCCTGTATTTGGCCTGCCCCGCCTCCGCGTGGGTCACCGGCAAAATCATTGATGTCGATGGCGGTGCCGATTCCAGCGTCTGGCCGGGTTGAGGCCTTGTTGCCGGGCGCTGCTGCAAGTCGTCCGGCATTTCATTTACTTGCCACAGAGCGACCTTTCCATGGATGCGCACCTGATTGAATCCTTGGGCGACGAACTGTTCAACGCCCTTCAAGCACGCCAAAGCCTGACGCCGCTGACCCAGCGCTACCCGGCCATCAGCCTCGATGAGGCCTACCGAATTTCCCTGCGCTTCCTGGCCCGGCGTGAAGCCCTGGGTGAGCAGGTGATCGGCAAGAAGATCGGCGTTACCAGCCGCGCCGTGCAAGAAATGCTTGATGTCCATCAACCGGATTTCGGCTTTCTGACCGACCGTATGCAGGTCGCCGATGGCAGCGACATCAGCTTTGCCGCACACCGCCTGGTACAGCCGCGGGCCGAAGGCGAGATCGCCTTTGTACTTGGCGAAGACCTGCAAGGTAGCGACATCAGCGCCGAGGATGTGCTGTCGGCCAGCGAGTGGGTACTGCCGTGCTTCGAAATTGTCGATTCGCGGATCGAGAACTGGCAGATCCGCATTCAGGACACCGTTGCCGACAATGCCTCCTGCGGCGTGTTCGCCCTCGGCCAGCAACGCGTCAATCCCCGTGAACTGGACCTGGCCAAGGTCCAGTTAGAGCTGTTCAAGAACGGCTACCACGTGGGCAGCGGCCTGGGCTCGGCGGTGCAAGGCCACCCCTGCGCGGCCGTGGCCTGGCTGGCCAATACCCTAGGCAAGCTGGGCATCCCCTTTCGCAAGGGTGAAATCATTCTGTCCGGTGCCCTGGCACCGCTGGTACCGGTCGCCCCGGGAGACATCATCAGCCTGTCGCTGAGCGGCCTGGGCGAGATGCACTTGAATTTCGTGCCCTGAATCGTCGCCCACTCTTCTTCTGATCGAGAACAATGCCATGAGCAAAAAGATCAAATGCGCCCTCATCGGGCCAGGCAACATCGGCACCGACCTGTTGTACAAACTCAAGCGCAGCGAAGTACTGGAGCCGGTCTGGATGGTGGGTATCGATGCCACCTCCGAAGGTCTGGCCCGCGCCGCAGCAATGGGTCTGAAGACCACCAGCGAAGGCGTCGACGGTCTGCTGCCGCATGTACTGCAAGACGGTATCCAGATCGCCTTCGATGCGACCTCCGCGTACGTGCATGCCGAGAACAGCCGCAAGCTCAACGCCTTGGGCGTGTTGATGATCGACCTGACCCCGGCAGCCATCGGTCCCTACTGCGTGCCTCCCGTCAACCTCAAGCACAACCTCGGCCTCGGCGCGATGAACGTCAATATGGTCACGTGCGGCGGCCAGGCGACCATTCCACTGGTAGCCGCTGTGTCCCACGTGCAACCGGTGGCCTATGCCGAAATCATTGCCACCGCGGCCTCCAAATCGGTGGGCCCGGGCACACGCAAGAACATCGATGAGTTCACACGCACCACCGCCGCCGCCGTGGAACAGGTCGGCGGCGCGAAAAAAGGCAAGGCGATCATCATCGTCAACCCCGCCGAACCGCCGTTGATCATGCGTGACACCGTGCATTGCCTGACCGAAACCGAGCCCGACCAGGCGGCCATCAGCGCCTCGATCGCGGCCATGATCGAGGAGGTCCAGCGCTATGTGCCCGGCTACAAACTGGTCAACGGTCCGGTGTTCGACGGCAATCGGGTGTCGATCTACATGGAAGTCGAAGGACTGGGTGACTACCTGCCCACCTATGCCGGCAACCTCGACATCATGACCGCCGCTGCGGCGCGCACTGCCGAAATGTTTGCCGAAGAAATGCTCAAGGGCGCACTGACTCTCGGCGCCACCAGCACCCCAAAACCTGCCACCGTCTAAGGAGCGCGCCATGGACCTTCACGGCAAAAAAATTACCGTCCACGACATGTGCCTGCGTGACGGCATGCACCCCAAACGCCACCAGATCACCTTGCAGCAAATGAAAGACATTGCCTGTGGCCTGGACACCGCTGGCGTACCCTTGATTGAAGTCACCCATGGCGATGGCCTGGGCGGAAGCTCGGTGAACTACGGATTTCCGGCGCACAGTGACGAGGAATATTTGTCGGCCGTCATCGGGCTGATGAAAAACGCCAAGGTCTCGGCGCTGTTGTTGCCGGGTATCGGCACGGTCGATCACCTGCACATGGCTTACGAACTGGGTGTCAACACCATTCGCGTCGCCACCCACTGCACCGAAGCTGACGTTTCCGAGCAGCACATTGCCGCGGCCCGCAAGCTGGGCATGGACACCGTCGGTTTTCTGATGATGGCCCATATGAACAGCCCGCAAGGCCTGGTCGACCAGGGCAAGCTGATGGAAAGCTACGGCGCCAATTGCATCTACATTACAGATTCGGCGGGCTACCTGTTGCCCCATGATGTCAGCGCGCGAGTGAGCGCTTTGCACGCCGCGCTCAAGCCCGAAACCGAAATCGGCTTTCATGGCCACCACAACCTTTCGATGGGCGTGTCCAACTCGATCGCGGCGATCGCCGCGGGCGCCACTCGCATCGACGCTGCTTGCGCAGGTCTGGGCGCTGGCGCAGGCAATACACCGATGGAAGTGCTGGTTGCCGTCTGCGACCGCATGGGTATCGAAACCGGGGTCAGTGTCTTCGGCATCCAGGACGTTGCCGAGGATCTGGTGGTACCGATCATGGACTTCCCGATCCGCAGTGACCGCGATGCGCTGACCATGGGTTATGCCGGTGTCTACGGCTCGTTCCTGCTGTTCGCCAAGCGTGCCGAGAAAAAGTACGGCGTCTCCGCGCGGGAAATCCTGGTGGAGATGGGCCGACGGGGCATGGTCGGTGGCCAGGAAGACATGATCGAAGACACCGCCATGACCCTGGCCAGGCAACGTCAAGCCAGCGCCTGAGTAAAGCTTGAGTGCACTACAGGGGCCCAGGTACCGCCTGGTCCCCTGCCCCGGATCATCGCCTGGCCAGGAGTCATCCATGAGCAGTACGCACCCTCAACCCACTGGCTGGCGCAGCCATGGCCTGCTGTTCCTGCTCGCGATGATGTACGCCGACAGCTTTGTCGGGCGGCAGATCATTGCCGTGATGATCGAACCGATCAAACGGGAGTTCGGCGCCAGCGACACCGCCATGGGTCTGGTCTCCGGCCTGGCCTTTGCGGCGGTCTACGTGCTGCTGGGCTTGCCCGCCGGGCGCCTGGCCGACCACCTGCCGCGCACGCGCCTGCTTGCCGTGTCCTGCCTGTTGTGGGCCTTGGCCACCGTGGCCTGCGGCCTGTCCACAAGCTTTGCGATGCTGGTGATCGCGCGCATGGCCGTGGCCGTGTTCGAGTCTCCGAGCACCTCCACCTCCATGTCGATCATCGCCGATGTCTACCCGCCGCACCGGCGCTCGTTTGCCATCAGTTGCTACACTGCAGCACCGACTTTTTCGACGATCATCGCCCTCAGCATCGGCGCCTGGGTGGTCGACAACCATGGTTGGCGTAGCGCCTTCGTTGCCGTCGCGCTGCCGGCCCTGGTGATCAGTGCGGTATTCGCCTTCGTGATGCGCGATCCGGCACGAGGTCGGTTTGACCTCAGCCACACGCACACCGCGCACCCGGTGCAAAGCCTGCTGGGCAGCGCCCGCGAGCTGCTGGCCCAACCGGCCTACCGCTGCCTGGTGCTAGCTTGCGGCATCACCAGCTTCAGCGCCTATGCCTACGCCATGTGGAACGCCAGTTTCCTGGTGCGCTCCCACGACATGCCCCTGCAATACGCCGGCATCCTCGCCGGCCTGGTCGGCGGCACTTGCGCCGGACTCGGCGCGCTGTTCAGCGGCTGGCTGACCGACCGCCTGGCGGTGAAGAACCCGCACTGGCAAATCGGCATCCCGGTCATCGGCCATTTGCTCGGCGGCTGCGCGATGGTCATCTACCTGCTCTGGCCTCGCGACATCCTTCTGTACGCTGGCGCAGTACCGGTGCCCAGTGCCATGCTCTGGTGCGCCCTGACCAGCTTCTTCTCTGTCTGGTGGGTCGGCCCCTCGTTCTCGCTCCTGACCCAGCTGGTGCCGGCGCACCGCCGCGCGACCGGCGTAGCGCTGCAGACCATCATCTCGACCCTGTGTGGCGTCGGCATCGGCCCGCTGGCCACAGGCTTGCTCAGCGATGCCCTGATGCCGATGTTCGCTGGAGAGTCGTTGCGTTACGCCTTGCTGCTGGTCAGTTGCACCCTCGTCATTGCGATCATTCTGCTCTGGCGGACCTATAAGCATTTGACACTGAACCAAACCACTACAACATCGCCGTCATCCCTGGGGCCGGTATCGGCAGGAAGTGATGCCGGGTGACGGGTTCGACATTCTCAAGAAATACGACGCGATCCACTTCGACGCGCTCGGTTGGCCAGACGTTGTACCCGAACACATTTCATTGTGGGACTCGCTGTCGCAAAAGAAAAAAAACAGAAAAAAAACGAAATTGTCCACTAAGGCGTTGATTCCCTTTATCCTCGGTGCAAATCCTAGTGAAAAGCCATGCCCTGCTCATGACCGTTGACTGTTCCCCATGCGCAAACTTCTGTACCTGACTTTCTCCATGGCGCTGGTCGCTGCTCTTGCGACCTACGCAATGTGGGCCGCGGATCGCCCGCCGGGCCTTTACCTCTCGGATCTGCGGATCGATGTCGCCGTCGACCAGGGCACACCTGCTGACCGCGGCAATTTGCTGGGCATCCAGCCCGAGCTGTTTCCCACCGACTACCAAAGCCCGGAACGCTTGCACCGTAAACTCGCCGCCTACTTGCAGACAGCCCGGGATCAGGGCCTGCTGAATGAAAAAACCATCGTCGTATTGCCGGAACATGTTGGCACCTGGCTGATGGTCAGCGGCGAAAAAGACGAGTTGTACCAGGCCACCACGTTCAAGGAGGCCATGAACTGGCTGGCCGTGAGCAATCCTTTGAAGTTCCTCCGCGCGCTGATCGGTGCCGAGGGCGACAGCCGTATCGAGGACGCGCACCTGCGCATGAAAGCCAAAGGCATGGCCAAGGATTACCAGGCGTTGTTCGGCGGGCTGGCCAAGGAATTTCACGTCACCCTGGTGGCAGGCTCCATTGTGCTGCCCGAACCCAGTGTCATCGACGGTACGCTGAAAATCGGTCGTGGCGCTTTGTTCAACAGCAGCGTGGTTTTTGGCCGCGATGGCCTGCCCATCGGCCAGCCCCAGCGCCAGATGCATCCGGTTTTTGAGCAACAGGAAGCGATCAAGGCCAACGGCGAACACTCGCTCAATGTCGTCGACACCCCGGCCGGGCGCCTGGGCGTGCTCATCGGCAGCGACAGCTGGTACCCGGACAACTACCGCAAACTCGACACTCAACAGGCACAGCTGGTCGCCGTCCCGGCGTTCGTTGCCGGCCGCGGTAGCTGGGACCAGCCGTGGCGCGGCTACAGGGACTCATCGACACCCGGCTCCGTCAGCCTCAAGACCGGGGAAGTCAGTGAAGGCCAGGCCTGGCAGCGCCTGAACCTGAGTACTCAGGCACCCGCCAGCCGGGCCATCGCCGGCATGAGCGTATTCCTGCGCGGACAGTTTTGGGATCAGGGCAGCGCCGGGCAGAGTTTTCTCAGCAGCAACGGCCAACATTTCGTCGATGGCAAGGCCCGTGGCGCGCGCTTGTTGAACCTTTGGCTGTAGGCCATGAAACCCACCCCAATGCGCCTGGGAGATCTATCGGTGGGCTTTGTCCACAGTCTGGCCGACGCCGTGCGCAGCCACGGCACAGATCCGCAGCCACTGCTCGAGCAATATGGCCTTGATGCGGCTCGACTGGGTGAAGCCGGTGCCCGTCTCTCGATCCCGCGCTACATGCGCCTGGGCCACGCGGCCATCCAGTTGACCGGCGACCCGGCACTCGGCTTGCGGATGGGCCAGCTCAGCCGCCTGAGCCAGGCCGGCCTTGCCGGCGTCACTGCCGCCCAGGCACCGACGGTGCGTGAGGCGGCGCGATGCCTGATTCGCTTCGAAGCCTTGTATGGCTCCAATTATCGCGGTCAATCGAGCTTCCACGAAGACGCTCAGGGTGCCTGGTTGCGCTTTTACTCCATCAGCCCCTACAACGGCTATAACCGCTTCGTGGTGGATTCGATCATCGGCGGCTGGTTGCAGCAATTGTCCAGCGTCAGCCCTGTCCGCCTGCGCGCCGAACGCATCGATATCGAGTTCGAAGCGCCCGGCTACCGCGCGGCCTACGAGGTGCTGGGCGACTGCCCGATCCAGTTTGGCGCCGAGCACAATCAGTTGCGCCTGAGCCTGGCCAGCCTTGCCCAGCGCAACCCCGAGCATTGCCCCAGCACCTGGCGGCATCTGCTGCAACTGTGTGAACGGGAGCTGGAGCAATTGACCCGCACCCGCAGCCTGCGTGAACGCATCACCCAGCTGCTGGGGCCATTGCTCAATGGTGGCCGGGAACCCGACCTGGAAGAAGTGGCGGCACGCCTGAAACTGCCGGTGTGGACCTTGCGCCGCAAGCTCGCCGAAGAAGGCACGCAATTTCGCGCGATTCTCAACGACACCCGTCGCGACCTGGCCATGACCTACATTCGCGACACCGAACTGGCGTTCGGAGAAATCGCCTATCTGCTGGGCTTTGCTTCAGCCGAAGCCTTTCAACGCGCCTTCAAGCGCTGGACTGCCCAGACACCTGGCGAGTTTCGGCGTAGTCGGAAAGAAACAGCCATAGGCAGCAAGCTTTAAGCTGAAAGTTAAAGCTCGGTAGCGTCTTCGGCGGGCTCCAGCGGGTCCAGTTCAAACGCCTGATACTCGAGCAGCTCTTCTTGATAATCGTCCATTTTCGAATCCCCCACAGCCCATTAAAAAAACGTCTGAATGAATGACCAGCGCCTTGAGCCTAAAGTGCCCGCATGAAAGAAAAATGACGCGGACACGACACTTCGTCGCCTACAGATAAAACGTAGCAGGCAGAAGGGAATTTATCACAGGATTTTTTCGCTGCAGGCCGCAGGACGACGGTCTGTTTGACGGAGATCAAATTTTGTTGCGGTGACGGGGCCGGCGCGATGCCGCCTGGCCCCGTGGCGCCAATCACTGGCCAGTGATGGGCATGGCCTGGATTGGTTCCGAAGGTGGTGTCATGTCGCTCGGGTTGGCCGGTGGCGTGATAGTTTCCGTTGAAGGCGCTGGCTCGACATTTTGAGTTGAAGTAATCGGTGCGGCCTCAGGCGGCGGCGCTACCGGCTCGGAAGCGGCCGGGGCAACTTCAGTGGCCTTGGCGGCCTCTGGCGCCGGCGCAGGCTGTGCCGCGGATTCCGGGGCCAACGGCGCCGCTGCTGGCTTGGGCTCGGGCACACCCAGGTCGGCTTTAGGTTTGTCGGGGATGTGCGCCGCTTGTTTCACTTCCTTGGGCAGGAACAGCTCGACCAGGGCGAAGAAACGCTCGTAGAACTTGGCCGATGTGACGGTTTCGCTGGCGACCTTGACCATCGAGTCGTCGGACGAGCCGATCGGCATCGACACCGAGCCCAGCACGCCGACACCGAGGCTTGCCGAGTTGTTGGTTTTCTTCAGCGCGTATTTGTCCTGCAGGGCGTTGGCGAACACGGTGGCGTGATGCGCCGAGGTGCCGTCTTCGGCACAGACCACACTGAAACTGATTTCCATGTGGGTTTCACCGGTCTGCTGGAAGCTCTTGTGCCCACTGACCAGCTTAGGATCACTGCTGGTGATGATATAGCCCTGGCTCAGCAAGGCTCGACGAGCTGCTTCACAGGAGGCCGAATCGGTCACCGGGTAGTTACGGGAAAACGTTCCGGAATCATCGAAGTTCTCATGCTCGTAGATGGCGGCTTTCTTCGACGAACAACCGGCAGCAGCAGCCAGCACCAAGGCCAGCCCGACAACCCGCATGGGAATTGATTTAAACATTGAACATCCTGAGAGAAACGGTTCGGGGCGTATTGTGCAACAGATCGATGCTTAGCGGCGCACCGATTGTGTCTTAAAACAGTTACAAAACTGTTGACCCGATGGTCGGGAGAAAATTGCCTGCGTTGTGCAATACAGCCGAAAAAAAACCCCGGCCTTGCGGCCGGGGTCTTCGTTTCATGCAAAAAGCTCGTACTCAGATCAGAAACGCTCGATCTCGGCCTGGCTTTCCAGCTGCTTGCGGTAAGCAGCGAAGTCTTGCTGGCCAATGCGCGAAGCGAGGAAGCGACGGTATTGAGCCTTCTCTTCTTCGGTTGGCGTGGCGGCCTCGTTCACGCCGTTCAGACGCACGATCATCAGGCTGCCATCAGGCAAGGTGACACTGCTGAAGGTCGGCTTGTCCTTGGCGGCTGGCTTGGGCATGCGGAACAGCGCCTGCAGCACAGTCGGGTCCAGCCCTTCCTGAGTGCGGGTCGCGGCTTCGGTAACCTTCCAGTTCTGACCGTCGACCGAGCTATCCAGTGGCGTCTTGCCATCGCGCAGGCTGGCAATCAGCTCGTCAGCCTTGGTCTTGGCGGCGGCACTGGCGTGCTCCTTGGCCAATTGCGCACGGATCGGGCCATCGACCTTTTCCAATGGCAGTTGCGTTGGCTTGAGGTGTTCCTTGGCGCGCAACACGATTACGGTCTCAGGGTCGAGCTCGATGGCGGTGCTGTTGGCATTCTCTTCCAGCACTTCCGGGCTGAACGCTGCGGCGATCACGGCACGGTTGGCCGCAATGCCTTCACCACCTTCACGGCCGAACGGCTTGGAGGTGTGAACGGTCAGCTTCAAGTCCTGCGCAGGCTGGACCAGGTCGGACGCTTCGAACGAGGCGTCTTCCAGTTGCTTGGTCGCCTCGACGAAACGCTGCTCGACCTGCTGGGCCTTCAATTCGCGGGTCAGCTTGTCTTTCAGGCTGGCGAACGTCGGCACTTCAGGCGCTTCCACGCCCAGCAGCTTGATCAGGTGGAAACCGAAGTCGGTGCGAACCGGCTCGGATACCTGATCCTTGGCCAGCGAATACAGGGCTTTCTCGAACGCCGGGTCATACACGCCAGGACCTGCGTAGCCCAGGTCGCCGCCGTTGTTCGCCGAACCCGGGTCCTGGGAGAATTCCTTGGCCAGGGCTTCGAACGTCTCGCCCTTGTTCAGGCGGGCCTGGATCTCTTCGATCTTGGCCTTGGCCTGCGCTTCGGTCGTCTTGTCGTTCACTTCGATCAGGATGTGCGAAGCCTGGCGTTGCTCGGACAGGTTCGCCGTCTCTTTCTGATAAGCCGCTTGCAGGTCTTCGTCCTTGACGCTGACTTGATCAAAGAAGGAAGCCTTCTTCAACTCCAGGTAATCGATGACCACCTGATCCGGCGTCATGAATTCCTTGGCGTGCTCGTCGTAATAGGCCTTGACCTCTTCGTCGGTCAGCTTTACGGCTGCCGGGTCGACCTTGATGCTCAAGGACGCGAAATCGCGGGTCTGTTTTTCCAGTCGGGCAAAGGCCAGAACCTGGGCATCGGTGACGAAACCGCTGCCCGCCAAACCGGCGCGCAGCTGACCGATCAGCATCTCCTGAGCCAGCATCTGGCGGAACTGCATACGGCTGTAGCCGAGTTGACGAATCACCTGGTCGAAACGCTCAGGGCTGAACTTGCCATCAACCTGGAATTCAGGCGTTTGCAGGATGACCTGGTCCAGCGCCGCTTCGGAGAAAGCGAATTTGGATTTTTCAGCGCCTTGCAACAGCAGTTTGCGGTCGATCAGGCCTTTGAGGGCCGATTCGCGCAGCATCTTTTCGTCGAGCAAGGAGGCGTCGAAATCCTTGCCCAGCTGTTGCATGAGTTGACGGCGTTGCATATCGACCGCCTGGCTCAGCTCGTTCTGGCTGATTTCTTCATCATTGACCTTCGCCGCCTCATTTTTGTTCGTCGTAGCCTGAAAAATGGCGTCGAAACCGGTCAGAGCCATCAATGCAACGATGACCCCAATAATGGTCTTGGCAATCCAGCCTTGTGAATTGTCCCTGATATTCTGCAGCATGCGTCCCCCATAAACGGTTGAACTTCAAAAATTAGGCAACCGTGGAGCGTGGGTAGAATCCGGATAGAAGAAAGGCGCATCCGAGGATGCGCCTTCTCGTAACTGGCGGAGCGGACCGATGACTCGACTGTGCAAGCCTCGGTGTCTCGGACCGGCGACCCGCCGACTGGACTACCGCTCCGCTGCCAGGTCAGGCATGACCCCGACCCGGATAGGCAAAAACCTGAATGGAACTTAGTTGACCGCTTCTTTCAGTGCTTTACCGGCTTTGAAACCTGGTTTTTTGGCAGCTGCGATTTCCAGCGTCTTACCGGTCTGTGGGTTACGACCGATGCGGGCTGGACGATCAGTTACGGAGAAGGTACCGAAACCAACCAGAACCACGGAGTCGCCGGCCTTGAGAGCGCCAGTGACGGATTCGATTACAGCGTCCAGCGCACGGCCAGCAGCAGCTTTCGGTATATCAGCGGATGCAGCGATAGCATCAATCAGTTCCGACTTGTTCACTCTAAGTCCCCTTATATCTATTTGAGTATGATTCTAAGTTTTTTGGTGAAAGCAAAAACGAGTGCTGAATGGCCTACAGACACTTAAGAGCCGCTTTATAACAAGGGCTCTAAAAAGCTGTCAAGGAAGCCCCCCAGGCAAATACGTACTAATGCGTGCTAATTCTTTCCTTAGAATCCGACTCGCGTTTTTCATCCTTCGCGACTATCTCCGGAGCCACATCCGGCAAGGGCTCCGGGGCGTATTGCAGCGCAATTTGCAGGACCTCGTCAATCCATTTAACTGGTTTAATCTGAAGATCTTGCTTGATATTGTCCGGAATCTCCTTCAAATCGCGAACATTCTCTTCAGGAATGATCACGATCTTGATTCCTCCACGATGTGCGGCGAGCAGTTTTTCTTTCAAGCCACCGATCGCCAATACCTGACCACGCAGGGTAATTTCACCCGTCATGGCAACATCCGCGCGTACGGGAATGCTGGTCAGTGCCGACACCAACGCCGTGCACATGCCTACGCCGGCGCTCGGGCCGTCTTTCGGGGTCGCCCCTTCCGGCATGTGGATGTGCGTGTCGCGCTTCTCGTGGAAGTCCAGGGGGATCCCCAGGCTCTTGGCACGGCTGCGGACAACGGTCAGGGCTGCGGTGATCGATTCGACCATCACGTCACCCAAAGACCCGGTCTTGATCAGCTGGCCCTTGCCCGGAACGACGGCGGCTTCGATGGTCAGCAATTCACCGCCCACCTGAGTCCACGCCAAGCCGGTCACCTGACCGATCTGGTCCTGCTGTTCTGCCAGGCCGTAGCGGAATTTACGCACGCCCAGGAAGTGTTCCAGATCATCCGCAGTGACCTTCACCGAAAAGCGTTTTTCCAGCGCATGCTCTTTGACCGCCTTGCGGCAAACCTTGGCAATCTGGCGCTCCAGGCCCCGTACACCGGCTTCGCGGGTGTAGTAGCGGATAATGTCGCGGATCGCTTCGGCGTCGAATTCCAGCTCGCCTTTCTTCAGGCCGTTGGCCGTGATCTGTTTGGGCGAGAGGTATTTGACGGCGATGTTGATCTTTTCGTCTTCCGTGTAACCGGGCAGGCGAATGACTTCCATCCGGTCCAGCAGCGCTGGCGGGATGTTCATGGAGTTGGACGTGCACAGGAACATCACATCGGACAGGTCGTAATCGACTTCCAGATAGTGATCGTTGAAGTTGTGGTTCTGCTCGGGATCGAGCACTTCCAGCAACGCCGACGCCGGATCGCCACGCATGTCGCTGCCCATCTTGTCGATTTCATCGAGCAGGAACAGCGGGTTGCGCACACCCACCTTTGTCATCTTTTGAATCAATCTTCCTGGCATCGAACCGATGTAAGTACGGCGATGACCACGAATTTCCGCTTCATCGCGCACGCCGCCGAGGGCCATGCGCACGAATTTACGGTTGGTGGCGTGTGCAATGGACTCCGCCAGCGAGGTTTTACCCACCCCTGGAGGGCCGACCAGGCACAACACCGGACCACGGATCTTCTTCACGCGCTTCTGCACGGCGAGGTATTCGAGAATCCGTTCCTTGACCTCTTCGAGGCCGTAGTGATCAGCGTCGAGAATGTCTTCTGCGCGAGCCAGATCAAGGCGCACCTTGCTCTGGGCCTTCCACGGCACCTGGACCAGCCAGTCAATGTAGGAACGAACCACCGTCGCTTCGGCGGACATCGGCGACATTTGCTTGAGCTTGTTCAGTTCGGCGGTCGCCTTGGCGAGCGCGTCTTTGGGCAGGCCGGCGGCATCAATGCGCTTTTTCAGCTCTTCGACTTCGTTATGCCCTTCGTCGCTGTCGCCGAGCTCTTTCTGAATGGCCTTCATCTGCTCATTCAGGTAGTACTCGCGCTGACTGCGCTCCATTTGCTTTTTAACACGACCGCGAATGCGTTTTTCGACCTGCAGCAGGTCGATCTCGGCATCCAGCAAGGCCAGCACGTGCTCGACACGTGCCGACAAATCGATGATTTCGAGGATTTCCTGCTTCTGCTCGATTTTCAGCGCCATGTGCGCGGCCATGGTGTCGACCAGGCGGCCTGGCTCATCGATACTGTTGAGCGACGACAGGACCTCGGCAGGGACTTTCTTGCCCAACTGCACGTATTGTTCGAACTGCGACAGCAGGCTGCGGACAAACACTTCCGACTCGCGCTCAGGCGCATCGACCTCGTCGATCAACGAGACTTCGGCGCGGCAGTGGCCATCCACTTCGCTGAAGCGCTCCACGGCGCCGCGCTGCTCGCCCTCGACCAGAACCTTGACCGTGCCGTCAGGCAGCTTGAGCAGCTGCAGGACGGTCGCAATCGTACCTACGCGATAAAGTGCGTCTTCACCGGGATCGTCGTCAGCAGGGTTTCTCTGGGCCAGCAGAAGGATCTGCTTGTCGCCCGTCATCGCTGCCTCGAGGGCTTCGATGGATTTCTCGCGCCCCACGAACAGCGGGATAACCATGTGCGGATAAACCACGACATCACGCAATGGCAGGAGAGGCAATTCGATGGTTGTCTTCATGATTTCGCCTCTACGGCGGCCATAAGGCCGGAAACAGATGGAAGTAAGCTTGAAACCAAGATGGGGGCTGCCTTAAAAAAAAACAAGCACAAAGACAGCGTTAAAACCCGGAAAAAGCAAAGGGGCCCGAAGGCCCCTTCTTTGTACCGGCAGCGTGACACTTAGGCGTCTGGCGCGGCCTTGGCAGCAGGCTCACTGTTTTCGTAGATATACAGTGGCTTGGACTTGCCTTCTATAACGCTTTCGTCGATCACTACTTTACTCACCTCGGACTGCGAGGGGATTTCGTACATGGTGTCGAGCAGCACACCTTCGAGAATCGAACGCAGGCCACGGGCGCCGGTCTTGCGTTCCAGCGCGCGTTTGGCGACCGATTTCAGTGCGTCGGCCCGGAATTCCAAGTCCACGCCTTCCATCTCGAACAGCTTGGCGTATTGCTTGGTCAGCGCGTTTTTCGGCTCGGTGAGGATCTGCATCAGAGCAGCTTCATCAAGCTCGTCCAGCGTCGCCAGGACCGGCAGACGACCGACGAACTCCGGGATCAGACCGAACTTGACCAGATCGTCAGGCTCGACTTCACGCAGGGACTCACCGACTTTCTTGCCTTCTTCCTTGCTGCGAACTTCCGCGTTGAAACCGATGCCGCCCTTGGTGGAACGGTTCTGAATAACCTTTTCCAGACCGGAGAACGCACCACCGCAGATGAACAGGATGTTACGGGTGTCGACCTGAAGGAATTCCTGCTGCGGATGCTTGCGACCACCTTGGGGCGGAACGGAAGCGACCGTGCCTTCGATCAACTTGAGCAGGGCCTGCTGCACGCCTTCACCGGAAACGTCCCGGGTGATCGACGGGTTGTCAGACTTGCGCGAAATCTTGTCGATTTCGTCGATGTAGACAATGCCCATCTGGGCTTTTTCCACGTCGTAATCGCACTTCTGCAGCAGCTTCTGAATAATGTTCTCGACATCTTCACCCACATAACCCGCCTCGGTGAGGGTGGTTGCGTCGGCGATGGTGAACGGAACGTTCAGCAAGCGAGCCAGGGTTTCGGCAAGCAGGGTCTTACCCGAGCCTGTCGGGCCGATCAGCAGGATGTTGCTCTTGCCGAGTTCGACGTCGTCATTCTTCTTGTCACGTTGGTTCAGGCGCTTGTAGTGGTTGTACACCGCTACGGCCAGAACCTTTTTCGCACGCTCCTGACCAATAACGTATTGATCAAGGATGCCGCTGATTTCTTTAGGCGAAGGCAATTTATGCGCGCTGCTTTCGGCCTGGGCTTCCTGCACCTCCTCACGGATGATGTCATTGCACAGGTCGACGCA
>NZ_JBIUYA010000010.1:157312-204237 GCF_044744285.1 Pseudomonas sp. NPDC087336
AAGGAGCAATAGAGCAGCTTGCCGTTGTCCTCGCCGTTGCGGGTGTCAGTCATTCGTTCGATCCAAATCCGATAGGCTTGCAACACAAGATGAAGGCTATTGCGGGCTTTTTCAAGCCCGCCGGTGATCGGACCTGCCGACCAGCCTTATTTTGAGCTGCTTATTTAAGCGGGGCGCTGGTTGATCACTTCATCGATCAACCCGTACTCACGCGCGGCTTCTGCACTCATGAAATTATCGCGGTTGGTATCGCGCTCGATTTCTTCAAGGGTGCGCCCGCTGTGCTTGGCCATCAGCGTGTTGAGACGCTCACGAATGAAGAGGATTTCCTTGGCATGGATTTCGATGTCCGAGGCCTGGCCCTGGAAACCGCCCAGAGGCTGGTGAATCATCACACGCGAGTTCGGCAGGCAGTAGCGCTTGCCTTTGGCACCGGCCGTCAGCAGGAACGCGCCCATGCTGCACGCCTGACCGATACAGGTGGTCGACACGTTAGGCTTGATGAACTGCATGGTGTCGTAGATCGACATGCCCGCCGTCACCGAACCGCCCGGGGAGTTGATATAGAGATGGATGTCCTTGTCCGGGTTTTCCGCTTCAAGGAACAGCAGTTGCGCACAGATCAGGTTGGCCATGTAGTCCTCTACAGGGCCCACCAGAAAGATCACTCGCTCCTTGAGGAGACGCGAGTAGATGTCGTAGGCGCGCTCGCCACGAGCGGACTGCTCGACAACCATCGGGACCAGGCCGCCTGCAGCCTGGATATCAGAGTTCTGCTGAATATACGAATTACGGAACATGCTCTGCAGTCACTCCCAAATAGTTATGTCTTGAATACGCATAAGCCAGCTCGAGAGCTGGCTTATGGTGTGTGCTTCTTAGCGCAAAATGATCAGTCGGCTTGTGGAGCTTCTACCGGCTTGACCGCTTCTTCGTAAGAGACCGATTTGTCGGTCACGCTAGCTTTCTGCAGAACAGTATCCACAACTTGCTCTTCCAGCACAACCGAACGAACTTCGTTCAGTTGCTGGTCGTTCTTGTAGTACCAGGACACAACTTGCTCAGGCTCTTGGTAAGCCGAAGCCATTTCCTGGATCATCTCGCGAACGCGGGCTTCGTCAGGCTTGAGGTCGAATTGCTTGACCACTTCAGCCACGATCAGGCCCAGGACAACACGGCGCTTGGCTTGCTCTTCGAACAGCTCGGCCGGCAGTTGGTCAGGCTTGATGTTGCCGCCGAACTGCTGAACAGCTTGCACGCGCAGACGATCAACTTCGTTGGACAGAAGAGCCTTTGGCACTTCGATCGGGTTGGTGGCCAGCAGACCGTCCATGACCTGATTCTTGACCTTGGACTTGATCGCCTGACGCAGCTCGCGCTCCATGTTCTTGCGAACTTCGGTGCGGAAGCCTTCCAGACCGGTTTCCTTGATGCCGAATTGCGCGAAGAACTCTTCGTTCAGCTCAGGCAGTTTTGGCTCGGAAACGGTGTTGACGGTCACGGTGAACTCGGCGGTTTTGCCAGCCAGGTCCAGATTCTGATAATCCTCTGGGAACGTCAGGTTCAGAACGCGTACTTCACCGGCTTTAGCGCCAACCAGGCCATCTTCGAAGCCCGGGATCATGCGGCCGGAACCCAGCACCAGCTGGGTGCCCTTGGCGGAACCGCCAGCGAACACTTCACCGTCGACCTTGCCTTCGAAATCGATGTTCAGCTGGTCTTCGTTCTGGGCAGCGCGATCGGCCACTTCAAAACGGGTGTTCTGCTTGCGCAGGATGTCCAGCATCTTGTCCAGATCGGCATCAGCCACGTCAGCGCTCAGGCGCTCTACGGTGATACCTTCGAAACCGGCAACGGTGAACTCAGGGAACACTTCGAATACGGCAACGTATTCCAGGTCCTTGCCTGCTTCCAGGGATTTAGGCTCGATCGACGGCGAACCAGCCGGGTTCAGCTTCTGCTCAACCACAGCTTCGTAGAAGGAAGACTGGATGACGTCGCCTACCGCTTCCTGGCGAGCTTCAGCGCCGAAACGACGCTTGATTTCGCTCATTGGCACTTTGCCTGGACGGAAGCCAGCAATCTTGGCCTTTTGGGCAGTCTGCTGCAGACGCTTGTTGACCTGAGTCTCGATGCGCTCAGCCGGCACGGTGATGCTCATGCGGCGCTCAAGAGCAGAAGTATTTTCAACAGAAACTTGCATGGATATTCCTCGTTGCACAGACGTTAGCCGGCCGTTTCCGACCCCAGAATCAAGGGCATGCATTCTAGTGGGTCAAACTCAAGAAGTCACCCTACTGAAAACGGGTAAAAAAGCAGCAGGCAATTTATAGGTGCGAATGCACGGGTGCACCTCGCCCCGGTGGCAAATACAGCCAATCACGCCAAGGCTCTGCGCCAACCCTTCCTTATATGGATGAGGTTGCCAATCATCTCCCTGACAGCCGACCTTGCGAACACGGCCGGCGGGCAGCACGGCATCATCGAGAAACATAAAAACGACGAAACGCCCTGCCCTTGCGACCCGGAACCCGCAGTCGCTGAAACCGCTGAAACCGCTGAAACAAAAAAGGCGCCAGACTATTAATCTGGCGCCTTTTCGAAATATGGGGTGGACGATGGGGATCGAACCCACGACAACGGGAGTCACAATCCCGTGCTCTACCAACTGAGCTACGCCCACCATATTGCGTGCCAAAGAAGCCAAATCACTTCTTTGTTGAACCTCGACCAGGCCAGGCGGCATGGTTGAAGTCTTGTTTGGTGCGGATGAAGAGACTCGAACTCTTACGCCTCGCGGCGCTGGAACCTAAATCCAGTGTGTCTACCAATTCCACCACATCCGCGAGATGAAGCCTTTAAAGCAAAGGCGCCAGACTGTTAATCTGGCGCCCTTCGAAATATGGGGTGGACGATGGGGATCGAACCCACGACAACGGGAGTCACAATCCCGTGCTCTACCAACTGAGCTACGCCCACCATATCGCGTTACTTGTGCCAAAGCTGCCTAATGGCGCACCCGGCAGGACTCGAACCTGCGACCATCCGCTTAGAAGGCGGATGCTCTATCCAGCTGAGCTACGGGCGCCTTGTTAATCTGTACTCTTGGAGGACTACAAACTAAGTGCTTTTCAGTCTCGCAGAACCGTAACCCCGCTCAACCTTCTAAACCAGTGCTAGGCTGTGCCCGACAAGTGCGACGAATAGTATAGAGCCCCCCGCAGGTCGTCAAATCCTTTTTGAAAAAAATTCATTTAATTAAAGGAGTTAGCGGAATTTGCAGACCAAGCGCCTTTGCCCTCACCGCATGACATGCGAGAATGCGCTCTCTTTTTTTCCCCTCTCGATGGTTAATCACGCGCAATGACTGCACAACTTATCGACGGCAAATCGATCGCCGCCAGCCTGCGCCAGCAGATCGCCCAACGCGTCAACGAGCGTCGCCAGCAAGGCCTGCGCACGCCCGGCCTTGCGGTGATCCTGGTCGGCAGCGATCCTGCCTCTCAGGTTTATGTCTCGCACAAGCGTAAAGACTGTGAAGAGGTCGGCTTCCTTTCCCAAGCTTATGACCTGCCTTCCGAAACCACTCAAGAAGCGCTGACCGATCTGATCGATCGCCTCAATGACGATCCGGCGATTGACGGCGTTCTGCTTCAACTTCCTCTCCCTGAACATCTCGACGCCTCCAAATTGCTGGAACGCATTCGTCCCGATAAAGACGTCGATGGTTTCCATCCCTATAACGTCGGTCGCCTGGCCCAACGCATCCCGTTGCTGCGCCCATGCACCCCGAAAGGCATCATGACCCTGCTGGAAAGCACCGGCGCCGATCTCTACGGAATGAACGCGGTGGTGGTCGGCGCTTCCAACATCGTCGGACGCCCGATGGCGATGGAATTGCTGCTGGCCGGTTGCACCGTGACCGTCACTCACCGTTTCACCAAGGACTTGGCCGGGCATGTCGGCCGCGCCGACCTGGTGGTCGTCGCCGCCGGCAAGCCGGGCCTGGTAAAAGGTGAGTGGATCAAGGAAGGCGCGATCGTGATCGACGTCGGCATCAACCGCCAGGAAGACGGCAAACTGGTGGGTGACGTGATCTACGAAACCGCCCTGCCCCGCGCCGGCTGGATCACTCCGGTGCCGGGTGGCGTCGGCCCGATGACTCGCGCCTGCCTGCTGGAAAACACGCTGTACGCCGCCGAAACCCTGCATAGCTGAGGCTTAAAGCAGAGGTAGCTCGCGACACAAGGAACCCCGCCCATGGCGGGGTTCTTTTTTACCCGCGCAACAGGATCGACCATCCGCCGGAAAGTGACTTTTTTTTCATGTTTCCAGGCACTTTCACCCCGTCCCCGAACAACCATCGACAGTTATTCAGCCATACTCCAGAATGTCGCGCTTTTTAAGAAATAGCCCGTTACAAAACGGCTTATCAACACTTCATTGAGTCTGCCAGCGTGAAAATCCGTCTTTCCATCCTGAACCTATTTTTTGCAGTTACAGGGACTTTCATCACGGCACTGGCCAGCGCGGGCGACACCACCACCGCAGCGCCTCGAGACACCTCGCAACTCAAGCTCGCTTCCAGCAGCTCCTTGCTGCTGGATATGCAGACCAACAAAATCATCTATGCCAGCAATCCGGACGTCGTCGTCCCCATCGCTTCCGTCAGCAAACTGATGACTGGCCTGGTCGTGGTTGAAGCCCGGCAGAACATGGATGAATACATCAGCATCAACATCAGCGACACACCGGAAATGAAAGGTGTGTACTCCCGGGTAAAACTCAAGAGCGAACTGCCGCGTCGGGAAATGCTGCTGATTGCCCTGATGTCCTCCGAAAACCGTGCCGCCGCCAGCCTGGCCCACCACTATCCAGGCGGCTATGCCGCGTTCATTGCTGCGATGAACGCCAAGGCCCGAGCCCTGGGCATGACCAAAACCCATTTCGTCGAGCCGACTGGTCTCTCCCCGCGCAACGTTTCCACCGCTCGCGATCTGAGCAAACTGTTGATCGCCGCGCACAAATACCCGTTGCTGACAGAACTGAGCACAACCAAGGAAAAAACCGTCACCTTCCGTAAACCCATCTATAGCCTGGGCTTCCGCAATACCGACCACTTGGTGCGTAAACCGGACTGGGACATCCAACTGACCAAAACCGGTTTCACCAACGAAGCCGGTCGCTGCCTGGTGCTGGTGACCCGGATGAGTAACCGTCCGGTTGCCCTGGTGCTCCTTGACGCCTATGGCAAATACACACACTTTGCCGACGCCGCCCGCATCCGCAATTGGGTCGAAACCGGCAAGAGCGCGAACGTGGCTTCTGCGGCCTTGCAGTACAAGTCGGACAAGAACCTCAAGCAGCGCCAGAGTGGTGTTGTTGAGGCTTCGAAGTAAGCAGGCAGTCGGCCATTGTGGTTTAACAGGGTGCCGAGGCGGCCTGACCCCAAGTGAACACAGATGATCGTCCCACGCAGAGCGTGGGAACGATCATCTCCAGGCTTATCACCCGCCGAAATCAGACGACCTCCCCCGCAATCAATCGTTAGGCAGCGGCATCTGGTCATCATCAGGAATACCATCACCCTTGCTGGGGTCGTGCCAGCCCTGCGGATGTTCAGTCGGCACTACCGTCGGCCGCGCCAGCGGATCGCGCAACGGACTGTCCGGGTCCATCACCGGATCCATGTCCTTCTCGGGAGTAGTCGGCACGGTTTCCGGACGTTCGTCGTTGAAGCTCGAATCGGTAGACATACGCACCTCCAATAGGACTAGGGTTTGAGATTACCCAATGGATCGTAGGGTTTGGCCGGCGCCTTGGAGTTGTCACCCGGCTTCACATCCCTCGGGGCCTTGGCTGGCCCGATTGGATCGACTGCCGGATCGGCAAGGTCCGGGGAGTCGGGATCGAACCCCAACTCATCGCCAGACGAATGCTCGGATGAGTGAGGGCCGTCGGGGGTATTGGAATGTGCCATGACACCTCCTGATAGCCCGGGAAAATCCGGGCCTTTAAGATAAGAGGTTGGCAACGGCCGCAGGTGCCCGGCGAGTGACGAACGGACTTACTGCGCGACCAGCGCTTTCTTCGCCTTGGCGGCAGCCTGTTCCTGGCCCGCTTGGGCAAGATCGTTGGCCGCCTTGAGCCAGCGCTGCTGATCGACCTGAGCGGGCAACTGGGACGGATTCTGGATCAACACGGCCCATCCACCGGCGTCCTTGAACGCCGACTCGAACGAACCGAACCCCATCATCCGCCGCTGATCCATACCTGCACGCAGCAAGACGGTCTGCTTCTGACGGTTGTATCCACTCAAAATCGCGTAGCGCGGTTCGGCCCAGAGCGCCGAGCCTTCAGTGAAGCGCACCATCACTGGGTAACCGGCCGCGACCTGGGTCAGCAAGGCGGGCAGATTGCTGTCGAGGGGATAAACCACCATCCCGTACTCGCGGGCGAGGTTCTGCATGTTCTGTTGCAATTGCGCCTCGCCGGCCGGCAGATGCAAGGGTTTATCGAGCAAGCCAGGGGTGATCACGATGCCCTGCTGCGACAACATGCTCGCCAGCACTTGCGGCCCGCTTTGATTCGCCACGCCCTTGTAGAAGCGGCCGCTGAGCTCGACGCGCTCTGGCAGACGTTTGATCTGTGGCGACACGCTCCCGGCGCATCCCGCCAGACTGGCAACACAACCCACAATCAGTACCGCCGATAGCATTCGAGAAATTACTCGCACCATCATCTCTCTCTTATTCAGATGCCAGGCAATCGCATTCCCGGCTTGGCCGTCGATAATAGGGTGCCGCACCGCCGCGGTATAGCCTTAACCGGCAGTTGATGGCATCCGATAGAGCAAACTGGTTGGTGACAGCCGACCTTTGGTCAATAGCCTGAAACAAGCCAGCGACTAGACTGTCACTTGCATAGCGTGTGTGCCCGCTGCAGGGCAAAGAGGAGGCCTCGATGAGCCTGGCAATGACAATCGTAATGTTGATTTCTGGCTGGCTGGCGGTGGCCGCCGCCATGTTATGGGGTGTTCTGCGCATTACCCGCCGGCACCATCACCCTGTACAGCCGAAACCTCTGGCTAAAACCGACGAAGCCAGCGCATCACACGCCACAGTCCACTAAACGAGACTTTGGTCAAAAAAAAAGGCCGCCTGGATTCCAGGCGGCCTTTTCATTTCAGCAAGGGTCAAGCCTCAGCGGTAACCCGCTTCTGCCGTGCCCGCCGGGACATCATGTTCAACACTTCGATCGCTGCCGAGAACGCCATCGCCGCATAAACGTAGCCCTTCGGTACGTGGGCGCCGAAACCTTCGGCGATCAGCGTCATGCCGATCATGATCAGGAAGCCTAGCGCCAACATGACGACTGTCGGGTTGTCATTGATGAACTTGGCCAGCGGGTCAGCCGCCAGCAACATCACCAGTACCGACACCACCACGGCAATGATCATGATCGGCAAATGCTCGGTCATGCCGACAGCGGTAATGATGCTGTCGATGGAGAACACCATGTCCAGCATCAGGATCTGACCGATCGCCGCAGCAAAGCCCAGGGTTACGGTCGAGGTCGCCGATTTCGGATCTTCCGGTGCCGGGTCCATGCTGTGATGGATCTCGGTGGTGGCTTTCCACAACAGGAACAGGCCGCCAGCGATCAGGATCATGTCCTTCCAGGAAAACGCATGACCGAAGATCTCGATGACCGGCGCTGTCAGCTGGACGATAAATGCAATGGTACTCAGCAAGCCCAGTCGCAGGATCAGCGCCATGCCGATACCGATGCGCCGCGCCTTCTGCCGATGCTGCTCGGGCAGTTTGTTGGTCAGGATCGAAATGAAGATCAGGTTATCGATGCCGAGCACGATTTCCATCACCACCAGGGTGGCCAGGGCGACCCAGGCAGTGGGGCTGGCGGCTAACTGTAAAAGGTATTCCATGGGTCAGTCCTGACTCGCTGTAAGACGGTTTAGATTTCCTGGGAGGTCGATGCGGATTCTTCCGCTTCTTTTTCCGATGATTCTTTTTTGCTGATCAGCCCGCCGGTGGCTTCGCTGAGCGCCTGTTCGGCGGCCTTGTGAGTGTCGTCGATCGCCTGCTTCGCGCTTTCGGCAGCCTTGCCCATCAATTGCTGGGCGCTTTTTTCCGCCTGGTCGCAACCGGCCAGGACCAGTAATGATGTGATCAGCAGTGCCGTGGCTTTGATTTTCATGGTGATGTCCTCGATATAACGAACGCAGCCGAAACGATGGCCCGTTGATAGCGAGGGATTCTAGGCAATTGAATACTTCAGGAAAATTCGTATTTTTAGCGGCTATACTTCGAAATTCTCGAATCCAGAAATTCTGCAGGGACTACACGTGCTCAATTATCGACAGCTGCATTACTTCTGGGTGGTGGCCAAGACGGGCAGCATCGTGCGCGCTTGCGAGCAGCTGAACCTGACGCCACAAACCATCAGCGGGCAGATTTCGCTGCTTGAACAAACCTATGGCATCGAGTTGTTCCGCCGGGTGGGTCGGCAGCTGGAACTGACCGAAGCAGGCCGGCAAACCTTGACCTACGCCGAGCAGATGTTTCAGCTGGGGGGTGAACTGGAATTGATGTTGCGAGCGCAGCCCAACGAGCAGCAGATCCTGTTTCGCGTGGGCGTGGCCGACGTGGTGCCCAAATCCATCGTCTATCGCCTGATCGCGCCAACCATGGAATTGAGTGAGCCGCTGCGCATCACCTGCCGCGAAGACAAGCTCGAACGGCTGCTGGCCGACCTGGCCATCCAGCGCCTGGACCTGGTAATTTCCGACAGCCCCATGCCATCACACCTGGACATCAAGGGCTACAGCCAGAAACTCGGCGAATGCGGGATCAGTTTCTTCGCCACTGCCGAATTGGCGTTGCATTACGGTCAGGACTTTCCCCGCAGCCTGCACGGCGCGCCCCTGCTGATTCCCGGGCCGGAAACCGTGGTACGCAGCCGTTTGCAACGCTGGTTCGCCGAGCAGCAGATCCAGCCGCAGATCGTCGGTGAATTCGACGACAGTGCCTTGATGCAGGCGTTCGGCCAATCCGGCAGCGGAATCTTCATCGGCCCAAGCGTGATCGCCGACGAAGTGCAGCGCCAATACGGCGTGCAAGTGATTGGCCAGACCGACGCGGTCAGCGAGTCGTTCTACGCCATTTCAGTGGAGCGCAAGGTCAAGCACCCTGGCATTGTCGCCATTACCGAAGGTGCCCGACGCGAGTTGTTTACCGAACTGTAAAGCCTCAGGCGCAGACTTCCCGGGGCTTGAACGTCATCAGGGCGATGGCCAGCAGGATTGAGGCGAGGATAAAAGCCGCCGCCGCGAAGCCAAGGCCTTGCAGCCCTACGCTGTCGATCACCCGCCCGCCGATCATCGCACCCAGGCCAATACCCAGGTTGGCGCCGGCAATGTTCAGCGAAGCGGCGAACGCTGGCGCTTCAGGCGCGGCCTTCATCAGGCGCACGTGACTGACCAGGAACATCGCCGCCTGGGTCACGCCCCAAATGCCCATCGCCGCGGCCAGGCCGAGGGGCGAATGAATGTTCGGCACCAATGCCACCAGGCCGGCAATCATGAACGCACAGAACATCATCGACGCCATCAGCGGGTGACGATCCACCGCACGACCGCCCAGCGAGTTGCCGATCAACCCGACCGCGCCGAAGCCCATCAGGCACCAGCCAACCACGGTGCCGTTGAACCCGGCCAAGCGCTCAAGGATATCGGCCAGATAGGTGTAGGCCGTGAACATGCCGCTGAACACAATCACCGACAGCAACACATGACCCAGCATCAGCGGGCTGCGCAGGATCTTGAACTGCGACAGCAAGCTCACCTGATGCTGGTGCAGGTTGGTTTTCGGCAGGTAGATAAACAGCAACAGCGCCTTGGCAAAGGCAATGACCGCCAGAATGGCGAAAGCACTGCGCCAGCCGAACGCATCGGAAATCAATGTGCCCACGGGAATGCCGAACACCGTGGCACAGACAATGCCGAAGCCGATCTTGGCGATGGCGCGGCCGGCGTAGTCCGGCCCGACGATGTCCACCGCGGTCTCACTGGCCAGCGCCCAGAACACCGGCAAGCCCAGCGCCGGAATCAACCGGGCAAGCGCCATGACCCAGATGTTCGGCGCCAGTGCGGCCAGGGTGTTGGCCAGGCCAAACATGATCAACACCGAGATAAACAGCTTGCGCCGCTCGAAGCGGGCGAAGTACGCCGTGAGAAACGGTCCGAACGCAGCAACGGTAAAGGCGAACAGGGTCACCAGTAACCCCGCTTGCGGGATGCTGACGTCCAGATCCCGGGCGATGGCTGGCAACAGGCCGACGATGACGAATTCCGTGGTCAGCACCGTGAAGCCGGCGGCAGACAACAGAAGGATGGGCAACAGCATGCAAAACTCCAGAAAACGAAAACACCAGCGATAGCCCGAAGGCCCACTGGCAATATGAAAATGAGGATGGCGAATCTTAACAGAGTGTTTCCTGATGCGGTTGCACGAACCTGCAATTCGCGTTGAATGCCAGGGTGGCAGTTCGTCACAGGTCTGAAGGATCATGCCTACGCTGTGATAAAGTCCGCGTCCTGCAAAACGTACACCCGGTGTTCATCGACCTTTCATGACGTCGATGTCGCGACCCTCTTCGGTTTCCCGCCTGTGGCCTGCCCCGCAGACGCGGCGAAGCCTTGCACTTATAAAAAATCAGAGATGCCGTTTTATGACTGCTTCATCCCCTTCCCTATTGCAACGCCTGAAACGCCTGAGCCTGGTCACGCAAATCGTGATCGGCCTGATCGCCGGTATCGCCCTGGCCTCGTTCGCGCCTGAAGCGGCGAAATCCACGGCGTTCATCGGCAAAGTTTTCGTCAGCGCGCTCAAAGCGGTCGCGCCGATTCTGGTGTTCGTGTTGGTCATGGCATCGATCGCCAACCATAAGCACGGCCAGGAAACCCATATCAGGCCGATTCTGTTGTTGTATCTGCTGGGGACTTTCGCTGCCGCCGTGGTCGCGGTGGTTGCCAGCATGCTGTTCCCGTCCAGCCTGGTGCTGTCGACCCATGACGTTGCAGTGACCGCGCCGGGCGGGATTGGTGAAGTGCTGCAAAGCCTGCTGCTGAGCGTGGTCGACAATCCGGTCAGCGCCTTGATGAACGCCAACTTCATCGGCATCCTGGCGTGGGCCATCGGCATGGGCATAGCCATTCGCCATGCTGGCGACACCACCCGTGAAGTGCTTGGGGACCTGTCCAATGGCGTGACCGTGATCGTGCGCCTGGTGATCTGCTTCGCGCCGCTGGGGATCTTCGGCCTGGTGGCCTCGACCCTGGCCACCTCCGGTTTCGGCGCCTTGATCGGCTATGCGCACCTGCTGGCCGTGTTGCTGGGCTGCATGCTGTTCGTGGCGCTAGTGATGAACCCGCTCATCGTGTTCTGGAAACTGCGCCGCAACCCGTACCCACTTGTGCTGACCTGCCTGCGCGAAAGCGGCATAACCGCGTTCTTCACCCGCAGCTCGGCGGCGAACATTCCGGTCAACCTGGAACTGAGCAAGCGCCTGGGTCTGCACGAAGACACCTATTCGGTATCGATCCCGTTGGGCGCGACCATCAACATGGCCGGTGCCGCCATCACCATCACCGTGTTGACTCTGGCGGCCGTGCATACGCTGGGGATCGTCGTGGACATTCCGACCGCCATTCTGCTCAGCGTCGTGGCGGCCATCTGCGCCTGTGGCGCTTCGGGTGTGGCGGGTGGGTCTTTGCTGCTGATCCCGCTGGCGTGCAGTCTGTTTGGCATCCCGAGCGAAATCGCGATGCAGGTGGTGGCGGTCGGTTTCATCATCGGCGTGCTGCAGGACTCGGCCGAGACTGCGCTGAACTCGTCCACCGATGTGCTGTTCACCGCGGCCGCTTGCCTGGGCGAAGAACAGAAAGCCACACGACTGGCGTAACCCACCGCTCACTGTAGGAGCCCGGCTTGCCGGCGAAGGCGTACTTAAGGCCGCCTTCGCCCGTAGGAGCCAGGTTTAGAACGCGCCCATGTAATCGCGCTTGCCCACTTCCACGCCGTTATGACGCAGCAGCGCATAGGCGGTGGTGACGTGGAAGAAGAACTGCGGCAGGCCGTAGGTCAGCAGGTAAGCCTGGCCGGAGAAACGCTTCTCTTTCGGCGTGCCTGGGCGGGTCACGATCTCGATGCCTTCCTTGCCGTTGATCTGCTCGGGCGTGAACTCGCCGATGTAGGCCAGGACCTTGGCGATCAATGCTTGCAGTTCGGCGAAGGTGGTTTCGCTGTCGTCGTACTTCGGCAGTTCGACTTCAGCCAGACGGGAAGTCACGCCTTTGGCGAAATCAACGGCGATCTGCACCTGACGCACCAGCGGGAACATGTCCGGGTACAGGCGCGCTTGCAGGAAAGCGTTCGGGTCGATGTTTTTCGTAGTGGCGTGGGCCTCGGCTTTTTTCAGCACGTCGCTCAGGGCGTTGAGCATTTGCTGGAAAACAGGAACGGAGGCGTCGTACAGGGAAATGGTCATGGCAGTCTCGTGTGATGACAGGAGGAAAACGTCGGCCGATTATAGCCGTGCGCGGTCCTCCCGAGATCGCTCTTTTTTTACTTGCCCGCACGCGCCTCCCTGGGCATGCCCAAGGCGCGCTCGGCAATGATGTTGCGCTGGATCTCGTTGCTGCCGCCATAGAGGGTGTCGGCGCGGCTGAACAGGTACAGCGACTGCAGTCGGGTCAGTTGATAAGGCGCCGCTTCGAGCAGTTCCGCCTCGGCGCCCAGTACGTCCATCGCCAGCTTGCCAAGGCTGGCATGCCAGGTCGACCAGAACAGCTTGTAGATAGTCGCCTCCTTGCGCAGCGATCCGTCCTGGCTTCCCGAGAGCATGCGCAGCGAGTTGTAGCGCATGATCCGCAACCCGCTCCAGGCCTCGGCCAGGCGTTGGCGCAGGATCGGATCGCAGGCAGCCCCGTTGCGCTTGGCGATAGCGATGATTTCGTTGAGTTCGTTCTGGAACTGCATCTGCTGGCCAAGGGTCGACACGCCACGCTCGAAACCCAGCAAAGCCATGGCGATCTTCCAGCCCTCGCCCGGCGCGCCGATAATATTGGCGGCGTCGGTGCAGGCGTCATCGAAGAACACTTCGTTGAACTCCGAGGTGCCGGTCAGTTGCTCGATCGGCCGCACGGTGATTGAAGCCTGGGCCATCGGGACCAGCAGGAAAGACAAACCTCGATGGCCCACGCTGCCCGGTTCGGTGCGAGCAATCACAAAGCACCAATCCGATTCATGGGCCAGGGAGGTCCAGACTTTCTGCCCGTTGATCACCCAACTGCCGGTCGCTTCGTCCAGCGTCGCGCGGGTCTTGACGTTGGCCAGGTCAGAGCCGGCCCCAGGCTCGGAATAGCCCTGGCACCAGAAGCTCGTGCCGTTGACGATCCCTGGCAAAAAACGCTGTTGCTGTTCGACCGTGCCGAACGCAGCGATGGTCGGCCCGGCAAGGCCTTCGCCAATGTGGCCCATGCGCCCGGGGCCGCCAGCGCGGGCGTACTCTTCGTGAAAAATCACCTGTTGGGTGATCGACAAGCCACGCCCGCCATGCTCCGGCGCCCAGCCGACGCATGTCCAGCCGCCCTCGGCCAGTTTGCGCTCCCAGGCTTTGCGCTCCTGGGGAAACATGTGCTCATCGCCTGGGCCGCCGCGAAAACGCAGGGACTCGAATTCACCGCAGAGGTTGGCGCTCATCCAGTCGGCGACTTCCTGGCGAAAGCACTCATCTTGCTCGCTGAAACTGATTTTCATGGTTGCTCTCCAAGAATCACCGCGGCGATCCGCTCGCGATGCAAGGCCGGCAGCCCGAGGAAGCTCTCGCTGGCGCGGGCGCGCTTGAAGTACAGGTGTGGGTCATATTCCCAAGTGAAACCGACGCCGCCATGCAGCTGGATCGACTCGCACGCGCAGTGGAAAAAGGTTTCCGAGCACTGCGCCTTGGCCAGCGCTGCTGCCAGCGGCAGTTCGCCCGCCACGTCGGCATCGCCCCGGGGATCAAGGGCTTCCTGAGCGACGCACGCCGCGTAGTAGCAGGCCGAACGCGCGCATTCGACTTGCAGCATCATGTCCGCGGCACGGTGCTTGAGGGCCTGGAAACTGGCGATGGGGCGACCGAACTGCTGGCGTTCCTGCATGTAGGCCACGCTAAGGTCGAGCACCTGCTGCGCGCCGCCGGTCTGTTCGGCAGCCAGGCCGATGCAGGCCAGTTGCAGGACCTGCTCAAGATGCGTCCAGCCTTTGCCGAATGTACCCAGCAGGCAGTCGGCTTCGAGGTACAGGCCCTTGAGCTCGATGCGTGCCTGGCGCCGGGTCTGGTCCATTGTCGGCAGCATTTGCCGCTCGATGCCCGCCCACGCGGCGTCAACGGCGAACAGACTGATGCCCGCCTCGCCGGTCGATCCGGGTTGCCGTGCGGCAATGATCAACAGGTCGGCGCCATGGCCATCCACTACATGCTTGAGCGTGCCGTCGAGGACAAAACCGTCGCCCTCAGCCACCGCCGTGGCCTGGACATCGCTGGCCGACCAGCCGTTGGCACTGCTGAACGCCAGGGTCGCGGTCAGGCTGCCGTCAGCAATCGAAGGCAGCCAACGCTGCTTCTGTTCATCATTGGCGGCCAGCAATAACGCAGGCGTGGCCATGCAAGCAGTGGCGAAAAACGGCGAGCACAACAATCGCCGCCCCATCTGCTCCAGCAGGATTGCCAGCTCGACGAAGCCCAGGCCGAGGCCGCCATAGGCTTCGGGAATATGGATCGCCGGCCAGCACATTTCCTGGCATAACCGCTGCCAGAGGGCCTCGTCGAAACCCCGTTCGCTGACCATTGCCGCGCGCACGGCGGCCGAATCCGACACATCGGCGAGCAAGCCCTCGGCCGATGCGCGGATCATTTCCTGTTCGTCGCTGAATGCAAACTCCATCGCGGCACCTTCTGCTCGTCTGTTGGGGCACGCGTGGCGCAACACCCCTTTGAACATGAAGTCTGCCGCTGTGCGGGCGCGGTGAAATCGTCAGCCTTGCCTAGTCCGAACGAGCGATGCCGTGGACAATGAAGCGCTGCACGCCGGCAAGGCTCGACTAACCTCCATCAACGAGGTCTTATAAGTCGAGAAAATCCAGACCAACCGTTAGCGAGGTTCCAGACACTGTGAGTACTGAGCAAGAGACGACTTTCGACGAACCACGCCTGAACAGCACGGAAATCCGCATCCTGGGTTCCCTGATCGAAAAACAGGCCACCAGCCCGGAAACCTACCCGCTGACCCTCAATGCGCTGGTGATTGCCTGCAATCAGAAAACCAGCCGCGAGCCGGTGATGAATCTCACTCAGGGCCAGGTAGGCCAGAGCCTGCGCGCCCTCGAAGGACGCGGCTTCGCCAGACTGGTGATGGGCAGCCGTGCCGATCGCTGGGAGCATAAGGTCGACAAAGCACTGGAACTGGTGCCCGCGCAGGTGATTCTGACCGGGCTGATGTTTTTAAGGGGGCCGCAGACCGTCAACGAACTGCTGACCCGCAGCGGGCGCATGCATGATTTCGAGGATGCCGAGCAGGTCGTGCATCAACTTGAACGCCTGATTGCCCGTGGCCTGGCGGTACTGATCCCGCGTCAGGCCGGACAGCGCGAAGATCGTTATACGCACGCAATGGGTGATCCGGCGGATATCGAAGCGATCCTGGCTGCACGTCAAAATGCGCCGGAGCGTGGTGCTGGCGGCGCGGTGTCGGTTGAGCGAATCGAGGAGCTCGAAGCACGCATCGCCGCGCTGGAAGAACGCTTGGCACGCCTCGAATAAAAGCGCACAAGCTCGTTTGCGGGCGGCGTTGGCGGCTGCCCGTCAATCAATAGGCAAGGCTGCTGCGGGCAAACTCCACGGCCTTCTGAAACTGCTCATCGGTCGGGCGCACACCGGTATAAAGCACAAATTGCTCCAGCGCCTGGATCGCAATCACCTCGAGTCCGGTGATGACATGTTTGCCCTCGGCACGAGCGCGCACGATCAGCGGGGTTTCCGAGGGAACCGCGACGACATCGAAGACGATATCCGCAGCCGCAATGGCTTGGGCATCGAACGCCAATTGCTCGGCTTGCGGACCGGTCATGCCGATAGGCGTGACGTTGATGAGCATGTGCGGGCGTTGCTCACCCAGTTCGGCTTGCCAGGGGTAGCCCAGCGACTTGGCCAACGCCTGGCCCGCGCGCTGGTTACGGGCCACGATCAGGCCATTGTGGTAACCGCCATCGCGCAAGGCGCTGGCCACCGCCTTGGCCATGCCACCACTGCCAAGCAAGGCAAACGTGATGTCCTTGGACACCTGGTGGGTCTGCAGCAACTGGGCAATGGCGATGTAGTCGGTGTTGAAGGCCTTGAGATGGCCGTTGGTATTGACGATGGTATTGATCGACTGGATGGCCGCGGCAGAAGGGTCCAGTTCATCGACCAGGGCAATGCAGGCTTCCTTGAACGGCATCGAGACGCCGCAACCGCGAATTCCCAGGGCGCGGATGCCGCCGACGGCGCCTGGCAAGTCTTGGCTGGAAAACGCCTTGTAGTAGAAATTCAGCCCCAGTTGCTCATACAAATGGTTGTGAAATCGCAGGCCAAAGTTCCCGGGGCGCCCGGAGAGGGACATGCACAGCTGGGTGTCTCTGTTGGGGTTCATCTGCATGTGAATCTCCTTGCATTGCACTTTCGGATGGACGGGATTCGCCAGTCCATCAGGCTCTGATCAATCATATTCGCGCGCCCTGATCGATGCCGCGCGACCGTCAGGACGGCGACACAGACCTTACACAAAATTTACCCGGCGGCTGTGCTGATTTTCAAAAAAAAGCTGTCTTAGAAGTATCCCCGCGACATTCCTTGAGTCTATGGCAGACACAAGCGCCGGGTTGAAGCACCGAGGAATCATCATGATCCGTAAAATCCCCACAGTGGCTTTGCTGATCGGCGCCCTGGCTGTCGCAGGCCAGGCGCAAGCGCATGGCGGTGGCGGTTGGGAAGGTCCGGCGGTATTTGGCGCAATCGTCGGCTCGGCCATCGTCGGCTCGGCAATCATCAACAGCAACCGGCCTGTGTATGTGACACCGCAACCGGTCTACGCCCAACCGGTTTACGCACAACCACAGCCGGTATACATGGCACCGCCCCCACCGGTCTACTACCAGCCCGCACCGGTGTATGTGGGACAACCGATCTACTATCGCCCGGCGCCGGTCTATTACGGTCCACCCCGTGGTTACTACGGCCCGCCTCGTGGCTATTACGGCCCGCCCCACGGCTACGGTCGCTGGTAACCCGCGCCCGCCATCCACCGTTCGTCGTCGCAGGTCTGGAAAAATCCTGTCGGTGTCGCTATCGGGACAGTGTCGACCGTTGAAGTTGGCAAGATTGACTCGCCCCTCCCTTTGCGTCAGCAACAGTCAATCACTGCGCCAGCAAAGGTCAATAACAACAAGGACGAGCTCATGCCCACGCAAAACCCGCACCGCATCAATGGCCTGTGCACTTGCAGCAAGGTCTACAACGCCCTGACCGAACTCAAGCAGCTCGAAGGCCATCGCAACGCCAAGTTCCTTTCGCTGCTGACACAGAACCTGGTGCGCAAGGGTCTGCTGAACGAGCAGGAAGTGGTTCAAATGCTCGACCAGGTGGTCGCCTGAGCATCAGCCGGCGGGCTGACCTCACTGGCATCAATGACCACTATTGAAAACGTTGATTTTCCCTCGACGCACCCGGGCCGTAAGGTGACTCCACAGATTGATGGAGGTCCCTATGATGTCTCAGATTCAGATCATGTCCGTTATCGGCAGCGCCGTTCCCGCCCCGCTCAGAGCGCTTGGCTTGCTCGCCTGCTGGTACCTGGTCCAGGACGGCGAACAAATCAGCGGCCCGCTCACCTCGCTGCCGGACGCCCAGGCGTTGTTCCTGCAAATCGGCATGGGACAGCCAGGCAAGCTCAGTGCCTAAGGCAGCTGAACCCGCGGTTTGGTCTCGATGAAAATGGCCCAGCTCGACATGAACAGGGCCGCGATCAACGGGCCGATGACAAAACCGTTGAGCCCGAACAGCGCCAGGCCACCCAGGGTCGAGATCAGGATCATGTAGTCCGGCATCTTCGTGTCCTTGCCCACCAGGATCGGTCGCAGCACGTTATCCACCAGGCCGATCACGAACACCCCGAACAACCCCAGCACCACGCCTTGCCAGACCGCGCCGGTCAGCAGGAAAAACGCCGCCACCGGCGCCCAGACTATCCCTGCCCCGACCGCCGGCAACAACGACAGAAGCGCCATCAACACCGCCCAGACCAGCGC
Source organism: Pseudomonas sp. NPDC087336 (assembly GCF_044744285.1). Taxonomy (NCBI): domain Bacteria; kingdom Pseudomonadati; phylum Pseudomonadota; class Gammaproteobacteria; order Pseudomonadales; family Pseudomonadaceae; genus Pseudomonas; species Pseudomonas sp. NPDC087336. The sequence goes on from NZ_JBIUYA010000010.1 coordinate 175,717, forward strand.
GCTGGGAATGTCCAGGAACCAGAAGATCATCCCGCCCAATGCACCCTGGGTAATCGCCACCAGCAGGTTGCCTTTCACAGTGGCCCGCACCACGCGATTGAACTTGAGCTGCAAACGGCGTTTCTGGTGCTCCTGCAATGGCACGGCCATACGCACCTTGCGCGCAAGTTCAGCGCCATCGCGCAGGAAGAAAAACAACAGGTAGAGCATGATGAAAAAACTGACGATGAACTCGAACGTACCCTGGCCAAGATTGAACACCTGATTCGTCACCTCACCGCCCGCCATCGCGCTCTTGACGATTTTCTCCCGCAACCCGTTCAACTCGCCCACGCCGAACCGATCGAGCAAATACTGGAAATACGGCGGCAGGCTGTGCTTGAACTGCGTCACATACCCGGCAATGTCCAGCTCACCGCTCTCGATACTCTTGTACAGCGCCGCACCTTCCTGAACCAGCATGAAGCTGATAATGATCACCGGCAGGATCGCAATCACCAGGCAGATGCTCAAGGTACAGAGCGAAGTCAGGTTGCGCTCCCAGCCGAACTTGAGCTGCAGCCGGCGCTGCATGGGCGCAAAGACAATCCCAAGGATCACCGCCCAGAACACCGCACCGTAGAACGGCAACAGGATCCAGATGAACGCGATGCTCACCAACACCAGCAAAACCGCCAGCGATTTATCTTTTAGCGTGTCTTCGTTCATGTCCGATCCTGGCCAGTCACCGGGACGCAACGTTACGTCCTGATGCTTAGGCCGCCACGGCTCGCGCGAGTGCCGTCCGTTTGCGAAATAAGCATAGGAGGAAAGGAGAAGATTTAAGGTCGCCTGCGCAAGTGGCACTTATACTTCTCCAGAAATAGGCTGCCTTTGCTCGTTGAAGCTCAGTGAAACAAATGCCAAAACATCACGATGTGTTGCCCGGCCCTGACATTCTCTTCGACGAAGCGGATTGTGGCTTGCTGCTTACCGCAGAAAATGGCCAGATCGCACAGGTCAACCTCACTTTCTGCCGTTGGCTGGGCTACCCCAGGAAAGAATTGTTAGGTCGTAACATCCAGGAGCTCATGAGTCTTGAATGGCGCACGTTCCATAAGACGTACTGGACGCCCCTCATGCAGATCCAGGGCGTAATTGCCGATGTGAAGTTCGACCTGGTCCACTACAACGGACATTCGATTGCGATGATGCTCAGCGCCGTCAGCTGCGAGCATTCCACTGGCATATTTCATGAGATGACCCTGTTCAAGGCCGAGGATCGGCCAAGGTACGAGCGCGCGCTGCTCAATGCCCGAATGCTCGCTGAAAGGCACTTGGCCAAACACCTCAAGGACCAACGGTTACTGGACATCACCCAGGACAAGTTGCGTATCACTTACGCTGCGGCTGAAGACCGGGCCCTGTTCGCCGAGCAGCTTATCGGAATCGTCAGTCATGACCTGCGCAATCCATTGTCGGCGATAAAAATGGCCACCGAATTGCTGGGTCGCAGGGAGATGGATGCCAAACAGACACAAATACTGGGCCACATCATCCACTCGGCAGAGCGCGCGCAGCGCTTGGTGGGCGATCTGCTGGATTTCACCCTGACGCAGGTCGGGCGCGGTATCGCCGTTGTGCCCAACCCCGTTGATCTGCACGAACTGGTGGCCAACTGTCTGGACGAGCTACGTTTCGCTTTCCCTGGTCATGAACTGAAGCACGAGCGTCTTGGGCAAGGTGACTTTTGTGCAGACAGTGACAGGCTCCACCAGCTCATCGGCAATCTGGTCGCCAATGCCGTTGCCTACGGTGCTGCCGATAACCTGGTCACCATTTCTTCGAGCTTCGAAGATCGCGCCGTCGTTATTACCGTGCACAACCTGGGTTTCCCCATACCACCGGAATTGCTCAAGGACCTGTTCGAGCCGATGATTCGTGGCAGTCATGACAATGCTGAACTCAGGAGTGTCGGGCTCGGCCTGTTCATTGTTCGAGAGATAGCAAGGGCACACGATGGCGAAGTGACTGTATCGTCTTCTCTAACGGGTGGAACGACGTTCACGGCCACCTTTCCACGCTCCGTCACTTAGCCTGGCAAAAAAAGGGGAGCACATGCCCCCCCGAGGTTTAAAGCGTTGAATCGCAGCCGTTAACTCAGCCTTCGATCTCGATCAGGATCTCGCCCGGATTCACCCGGTCGCCCTTGGCCACGTGAATGGCGGTGACTTTGCCGGCGATGGCGGCCTGCACTTCGGTTTCCATCTTCATCGCTTCGGTGATCAGCACAGGCTGGCCCGCCTTGACGGTGTCGCCTTCCTTGACCAGCACATCGACGATGTTGCCTGGCATGGTGGTGCTGACGTGGCCCGGGGCCGACGCCTGCTTGCGCTTGCTGCTGCCACCGCCGACGAATTCGTTGAGCGGTTCGAACACCACTTCTTCCGGCATGCCGTCGATGGACAGGTAGAAGTGACGCTTGCCTTCAGCCTTGACGCCCACACCGGTGATGTCGACGCGGTAGGTTTCGCCGTGGACGTCGATGACGAACTCGGTCGGCACACCTTCGCCGCCGGCCGAAGCGACCTTGCCGGCTTCCGGAATCGGCAACAGCACTTCTGGCGTCAGGGTGCCGGCAGCACGTTCCTCGAGGAACTTGCGGCCGATGTCCGGGAACATGGCGTAGGTCAACACGTCTTCTTCAGACTTGGCCAGGGCACCGATGTCGGCGCGCAGCTTGGCCATTTCCGGCTTGAGCAGGTCCGCCGGACGCACGTCGATCACTTCTTCGCTGCCAATGGCCTGGCGACGCAGTTTCTCGTTCACCGGCGCCGGCGCCTTGCCGTAGCCGCCTTGCAGGTACAGCTTCACTTCGTTGGTGATGGTCTTGTAGCGTTCGCCAGCCAGCACGTTGAAAAACGCCTGGGTGCCGACGATTTGCGAAGTCGGGGTCACCAGTGGCGGGAACCCGAGGTCTTCGCGAACCCGCGGAATCTCTGCCAGCACTTCACCCATGCGGTTCAGGGCGCCCTGCTCTTTCAACTGGTTGGCCAGGTTGGAAATCATTCCGCCCGGCACCTGATTGACTTGAACCCGGGTGTCGACGGCGGTGAATTCGCTTTCGAACTGGTGGTACTTCTTGCGCACGGCGTAGAAGTACAGGCCGATTTCCTGCAGCAGTTCCAGGTCCAGGCCGGTATCGAACTCGCTGCCCTTAAGGGCGGCAACCATCGATTCGGTGCCCGGGTGGCTGGTGCCCGAGGCGAAGCTGGAGATGGCGGTGTCGATGTGGTCGGCGCCGTTTTCAATGGCCTTGAGCTGGCACATGGTGGCCAGGCCGGCGGTGTCGTGCGAGTGAATGAACACAGGCAGCGATTGCTCGGCTTTCAACGCCCGGACCAGTTCGCCGGTGGCGTACGGGGTCAGCAGACCCGCCATGTCCTTGATCGCCACCGAGTCGCAACCCATGGCTTCCATTTGCTTGGCCTGTGCCACGAACGCGTCGATGGTGTGCACCGGGCTGGTGGTGTAGGCGATGGTGCCCTGGGCGTGCTTGCCGGCGGCTTTCACCGCTTCGATGGCCACGCGCAGGTTACGTACGTCGTTCATGGCGTCGAAGATGCGGAACACGTCGATGCCGTTGACCGCTGCCTTGGCGACGAAGGCCTTGACCACGTCGTCGCTGTAGTGGCGATAGCCCAGCAGGTTCTGGCCGCGCAGGAGCATTTGCAGGCGCGTGTTAGGCAAAGCGGCGCGCAGTTGGCGCAGACGCTCCCACGGATCTTCCTTGAGGAAACGGACGCAGGCGTCAAACGTTGCGCCACCCCAGCACTCCAGCGACCAGTAGCCAACCTTGTCGAGCTTGTCGCAGATCGGCAGCATGTCTTCGGTGCGCATGCGGGTCGCGAGCAGCGATTGGTGGGCGTCGCGCAGGATGGTGTCGGTTACATGAATCTTCTTGCTCATTATTCTATTCCTCACAGGCCTGCGTGGGCGGCGATGGCGGCAGCGATGGCCAGGGCCAGCTCTTCGGGTTTGCGCTTGATCGAGTAGTTGGTCAGTTCAGGGTGGCTTTCGACGAAGCTGGTGTTGAACTGGCCGCTACGGAATTCGGGGTTACGCAGGATTTCCTGGTAGTACGCCGCGGTGGTCTTGACCCCTTGCACACGCATGTCGTCCAGCGCGCGCAGGCCTCGGTCCATCGCTTCTTCCCAGGTCAGCGCCCACACCACCAGTTTCAAGCACATGGAGTCGTAGAACGGTGGAATGGTGTAGCCGGTGTAGATCGCCGTGTCGGTCCGTACGCCCGGACCGCCGGGTGCGTAGTAACGGGTGATCTTGCCGAAGCTGGGCAGGAAGTTGTTTTTCGGGTCTTCGGCGTTGATCCGGAACTGCAGTGCGAAACCGCGGTGCTGGATGTCTTCCTGTTTCACCGAGAGCGGCAGGCCGGACGCAATGCGGATCTGCTCGCGTACGATGTCGATGCCGGTGATTTCTTCGGTGATGGTGTGCTCCACCTGCACCCGGGTGTTCATTTCCATGAAGTACACCTCGCCCTCGGCGAGCAGGAACTCCACGGTACCGGCGTTCTCGTAACCCACCGCCTTGGCTGCGCGCACCGACAGGTCACCGATGTAGGCGCGCTGTTCCGGGGTCAGTTGCGGGCTCGGTGCGATTTCGATCAGTTTCTGGTTGCGGCGCTGGATCGAGCAATCACGCTCGAACAGGTGCACCACGTTGCCAAAGCTGTCGCCGAGGATCTGCGCTTCGATGTGCTTGGGGTTGACGATGCACTTTTCCAGGAACACTTCCGCGGAACCGAACGCCTTGGTGGCTTCGGAAATGACGCGCGGAAACGCCTGTTCAAGTTCTTCACGGCTGTTGCAGCGACGGATACCGCGACCGCCACCACCGGAAGTGGCCTTGAGCATCACCGGGTAACCGATACGGTCGCCTTCGGCCAGGGCCTCTTCGATACCGGCGACGTTGCCTTCGGTACCCGGCGTGACCGGAACGCCCGCCTTGATCATGCTGCGGCGTGCTTCGGTCTTGTCACCCATGCGGCGAATGACTTCAGCCGATGGACCGATGAATTTGATCCCGCGTTCGGCGCAGATGTCTGCCAGCTCGGCGTTTTCCGAGAGGAAACCGTAACCAGGGTGCAAGGCATCGCAACCGGTTTCCACGGCCAGGTTCACCAGCTTGCGCGGGTTCAGATACCCTGCCAGTGGCTCGGCACCGATACTGTGGGCCTCATCCGCACGCTTGACATGCAAGGCATGGCGATCGGCGTCGGAATAGATCGCGACCGAGCGAATGCCCATTTCGGCACAAGCGCGTACGATTCGTACGGCAATCTCACCGCGGTTGGCGATCAGGATCTTTTTTATCACTTGGAGTTTCCCTTGATCCGGTGGTACCCACGACCTGCTAGACGAGGTCGACGCGTGACCAAATGTTTCAGTTTGGTCGCAACGCCACACTAGCGCTCACAAGGGATTAACAAAAATGAATAATTATTGGGTCATGCATAAGTAAAGACTTATAGTTGACACACCAGCCTGTGGCCAGAGTGTTCAAATAATGCGTAAGTCCTTGATGCGTATGACATTACGTCAATTGCAGATCTTCAACGAAGTCTGCGACCTGAGGTCCTACAGCCGCGCAGCCGACGAAATGTCCCTCACGCAACCGGCTGTCAGCCTGCAGATTCGTCAGCTTGAGGAACTGGTGGGCCAGCCCCTGTTCGATTATGTCGGCAAAAAGCTCTACATGACCGAAGCCGCAGAAGCCCTGCAACGGGCGAGCCGGGATATTTTCGGGCGCCTGGAAAACCTCGACATGCAGCTGTCGGACATGCAGGGCTCACTGCAAGGCCAACTGAAACTGGCGGTGGAATCGAGCGCCAAGTATTTCGTACCGCACCTGTTTGCCGCCTTCAAGCGCCAGCATCCGGAAGTGAACCTGCAGCTTACCGTGGTCAATCGCGCCCAGGTGATCCGGCGACTGTCGGACAACCGCGACGACCTGGTGATCATGTCCATGGTGCCGCAGGACATGGGGCTCGAGTTCCTGCCATTCCTGAACAATCCGATCGTTGCGGTAGCACCACCCGACCACCCGCTGTGCCACCAGGGGCCCTTGCGCCTGCAGGACCTTGAGCCTTACACCTTGCTGATGCGCGAGGTGGGCTCGGGAACGCGATTGGCCTGCGAAGAATACTTCAAGGAGAAGCGCGTGCACTTCAACCAGACCCAGGAGGTCTCTTCGGCCGAAGCCCAGCGCGAATGCGTGCTGGCGGGTCTGGGCGTGGCGCTGTTGACGCGCCACGCCCTGAACCTTGAATTGGCCACCGGCGGCTTGATCGAGTTGCCGATCGAAGAACTGCCGCTCTACCGCAGCTGGTGCCTGGTACAGGCCAAGGCCAAACGCCTGTCACCGGTGGCTCACGCGTTCCTTGCGTTCATTCGTAGCGAACGAATTCAGATCAGCGCGCTGGTTGAGCGCTTCGACGGGAAGTCGGCGCTGCCGCTTGCCAGTAGTTGAGTTCCAGGTCGCCCGAAAAATCAGCGATCTCGGCCAGAAGCTGACGCTGCTCACAGCGATCTTCGATCGCACGGCGAAACGCCATGCGGCGCTGGTCTTCCTGCTGACGACGGGTTTTGACGACGCTGTTGCGTTCTTCGTAGGGGGCCATTTCAATTCTCCCAAGTCGAGTACGGGAGTTTCAAGATAGGCGCGAGGGATGACGGTTTGGCGGCGGGTCGGTTACAGACAGATGAACCCTGTAGGAGCTGGCTTGCCAGCGAAGAGGCCCGAAAGACAAACACACACCTCAAGAACGCCTTCGCCGGCAAGCCGGGCTCCTACAAGTCAGTCGTCCAGCGCTTTCACCGACTTCGGTGACAGGCGCAAGCTGCGCAGGCTGCGCTTGACGCTCTTGAGGTGGTTGACCAGGCTCGGCCCGCGGGCCATGGCCACGCCCATGGCCAGCACGTCGATCACCACCAGGTGGGCGATACGCGAGGTCAGCGGCGTGTAGATTTCGGTGTCTTCATGTACGTCGATGGCCAGGTTGACGGTCGACAGCTCGGCCAAAGGCGTCTGGCTCGGACACAGGGTGATCAACGAGGCGCCGCTCTCACGCACCAGGTTGGCGGTGATCAGCAAATCCTTGGAGCGGCCGGACTGCGAAATGCAGATCGCCACGTCGCTGGGTTTGAGGGTGACCGCCGACATCGCCTGCATGTGCGGATCGGAATACGCCGCCGCCGTGAGCAGCAAGCGAAAGAACTTGTGCTGCGCATCTGCCGCCACCGCACCGGAGGCGCCGAAACCATAGAACTCGACGCGCTGGGCCTGGGACATGAGCGTCACCGCGCGCTGCAACTCCAGCGGATCGAGCTTCTCGCGAACTTCCATCAGCGTGTGCAGGGTGGTGTCGAAAATCTTCAGGCTGTAGTCCGCTACCGAATCGTCCTCATGGATCGCGAACTGCCCGAAACTCGCGCCTGCCGCCAGGCTCTGGGCCAGCTTCAGCTTCAAGTCCTGGAAACCCGAGCAACCGATGGCGCGGCAAAAGCGCACGATGGTCGGCTCACTGATCCCCACGCTGTGGGCCAGGTCAGCCATGGAACTGTGCATCACGGCCGCAGGATCAAGCAGAACGTGATCGGCGACCTTGAGCTCCGACTTGCGTAACAGGTGGCGAGACTGGGCGATGTGTTGCAGCAGATTCAAAGGGCTGGACTCTTTTTTATTTGGCAGGCGCCGGGGATGTAGCACGCTTGTAGTTATACTACATGAATCGCCTTTTTGCCCGCTGAATAAGTAACTGAATTGTCTTCGCCACACCCTGTTTAGGCGGGATGGGCCGTATGTAGCAGCGGATCCGGCCTTTGCCGCCAAGGATTTTTTGCGAAAAAAAGCCCGCAGTGTGAGCGGGCGAAAGACCAAAGAAGCTATATGCGCAGTCGCTTCCCTGAGGAGAAAGCTGCTTGGGGGATCAGCTTCCTCGGTACGTTGAATAGCTGTAGGGCGAAATGAGCAGCGGCACATGGTAGTGATCCTGCTCGGCAGAGATGCCAAAACGCAGCACCACCACATCCAGGAAAGCAGGCGTAGGCAACTGGACGCCACGGGCGCGGTAGTAGTCGCCCGCATGGAACTGGACCTGATAGACCCCGGTCCGGTAGTCATCGCCCTGCAGCAGCGGTGCATCGACACGGCCGTCGCTGTTGGTTATCGCGCTGGCGACCAATTCCAGGTGCGATCCTTCAACGCGGTACAACTCGACCTTGATCGAGCTGCCCGGGCAACCATGTGCAGCGTCCAAAACGTGTGTAGTCAAACGTCCCATTGATTCTGCGCGCCTGCCTGCATGGAGCAGCCAGACTTCGCGCCTCCCGAAGTCAGATGAAAAGGAGACCGCACCGATTCGGAGCACGAAAAGCTGCGGCGAGCGATTGATTAAGACACTTTTCAAAAAAATTGTACACAATAAAAACGACATTTTTTCGACTGGCGGCGCCAACGATCGAAATCACGCCGATTTCCTGCGGATCCTCACAACCGCTGGCGCTCACAATCATTAACTGACCAGTCAGGCAGATTTCTTGCAGGTGCATGTCAATCGCGCGTAAAGATGACCGTTAACGAAAAATGCAAAAAATCAGGCTTACAAAGTGAATATAAAGTTGTATACAATCATCCCATCGCTGTGACGCCAGCCAGTGATCCAACCTTTTAGTCGCGTCACACCAACTGTCACCACGAATACAAGAAGGAAGACTGCAGTGAGCGCTGACTACCCTCGCGACCTGATCGGTTACGGCAGTAACCCTCCGCACCCACACTGGCCGGGCAATGCCCGCATCGCCCTGTCATTCGTACTCAATTACGAAGAAGGCGGCGAGCGCAACATCCTGCACGGCGATAAAGAGTCCGAAGCGTTTCTTTCGGAAATGGTTTCCGCCCAGCCGCTACAGGGCGCGCGCAACATGAGCATGGAATCGCTCTACGAGTATGGCAGCCGCGCCGGTGTCTGGCGGATTCTGAAGCTATTCAAGGAATTCGACATTCCGTTGACCGTCTTCGCCGTGGCCATGGCCGCCCAGCGTCACCCGGATGTGATCCGCGCGATGGTCGATGCCGGCCACGAGATCTGCAGCCACGGCTACCGCTGGATCGACTACCAGTATATGGATGAGAATCAGGAACGCGAGCACATGCTTGAAGCGATCCGCATCCTCACCGAAATCACCGGCGAGCGTCCGCTGGGCTGGTACACCGGTCGCACCGGCCCCAATACCCGCAAGCTGGTGATGGAAGAAGGCGGTTTCCTCTACGACTGCGACACCTACGACGACGACCTGCCCTACTGGGAACCGAACAACCCGACCGGCAAGCCGCACCTGGTGATCCCGTACACCCTGGACACCAACGACATGCGCTTCACCCAGGTCCAGGGTTTCAACAAGGGCGACGACTTCTTCGAATACCTCAAGGATGCGTTCGACGTGCTCTACGCCGAAGGCGCCGAAGCCCCGAAAATGCTGTCGATCGGCCTGCACTGCCGCCTGATCGGCCGTCCGGCGCGTCTGGCTTCGCTCAAGCGCTTTATCGAATACGCTAAAAGTCATGAACAGGTGTGGTTCAGCCGCCGCGTCGACATCGCACGCCACTGGCAGGAAACCCACCCGTACCAAGGGGCCGCGAAATGAGCGCCTTTCAAACATTGAAACCCTCGACCTTGAGCCGCGACGCCTTCGTCAAAGCCTTCGCCGACATCTACGAACATTCGCCATGGGTGGCCGAAAAGGCCTTCGACCTGGGCCAGGACGCATCGATCGACGAGATCGAAACCCTGCACCAGCGCATGAGCGACATCCTGTTGAGCGCCGATCACGCCAGCCAGTTGGCACTGATCAACGCTCACCCGGACCTGGCCGGCAAAGCTGCCGTCCAGGGCCAGTTGACCGAAGCCAGCACCCATGAACAGGCTGGCGCCGGTATTCACCAATGCACGGCCGAAGAGTTTTCTCGCTTCACCGAGCTGAACGACGCCTACAAGGCCAAGTTCAAGTTTCCCTTCATCATGGCGGTAAAAGGCAGCAACCGGCATCAGATCCTCGCGGCGTTCGAAACGCGCATCCACAACTCGGTCGACACCGAATTCAAATGCGCGCTGGCGCAGATCAACAAGATTGCCCTGTTCCGATTACTGACCCTATAGCGAGTTTTGCCCGAGTGTTAAAAACGCTGAAGCACCCAGGGCACTGCAAGCATCCCAAGCCAACTTATTAAAGGCAGACAAGAAGAATGAAAGCTTACGCCGTACCTTTCGAGAAGTTCGTCAACCTGGCCGACGCCCGCCTGGGCACCAAAATCATCTCGGTCACCGATGATTGGTTCGCAGACGCCAACCGTCTGTTCCAACCGACCCCGGCCGTGTGGAAGGAGGGCGTGTTCGATGACAACGGCAAGTGGATGGACGGCTGGGAGTCGCGCCGCAAGCGCTTCGAAGGCTTCGACAGCGCAGTAATCCGCCTGGGCGTGCCAGGTTCGATCAAGGGCGTGGACATCGACACTTCATTCTTCACCGGCAACTTCCCGCCGTCGGCTTCCCTGGAAGCCTGCTTCCTGGCCGAAGGCGAGCCGAACGAAAACACCCAGTGGACTGAAGTGCTGTCGGCCGTCGAACTGCAAGGCAACAGCCACCACTACCACGAAATCAGCAACGACCAGGCGTTCAGCCACCTGCGCTTCAACATCTATCCGGATGGCGGCGTGGCACGTCTGCGCGTGTACGGCATCCCGTTCCGCGACTGGTCCGCCGTGGGTGACAACGAGCAAGTCGACCTGGCTGCAGCCCTCAACGGTGGCCGCGCCCTCGCCTGCTCCGACGAACACTTCGGGCGCATGAGCAACATCCTCAACCCGGGCCGTGGCATCAACATGGGCGACGGCTGGGAAACCGCACGCCGTCGCACGCCAGGCAATGACTGGGTGATCGTCGCCCTGGGCCATGCCGGCGAGATCGAGAAAGTCATCGTCGACACCCTGCACTTCAAGGGCAACTACCCGGACAGCTGCTCGATCCAGGGCGCGTTCGTGAAAGGCGGTACCGACAGCCAGATCGAAACCCAGTCGTTGTTCTGGCGCGAACTGCTGCCAAGCCAGAAGCTGGAAATGCACGCCGAACACACCTTCGCCGAGCAGATCAAGGCACTGGGCCCGATCACTCACATCCGCCTGAACGTGTTCCCGGATGGTGGTGTGAGCCGCCTGCGTGTTCTGGGCAAGGTCGCTAAATAAGGTGTAGATGATCGTTCCCACGCTCCGCGTGGGAATGCATACCGTGACGCTGCGCGTCACAGTGGACGCGGAGCGTCCATGGCGGCGTTCCCACGCAGAGCGTGGGAACGATCAAATTCAAAAGATTAAGAAGACCAGCATGCGCACACTGACGATTGAACCGCTGACCAAAGAAGCCTTCGCCCCTTTCGGTGACGTGATCGAAACCGACGGCAGCGATCACTTCATGATCAACAACGGTTCGACCATGCGCTTCCATAAACTGGCGGTGGTCGAAACCGCAACGCCAGAGGACAAGGCGATCATCAGCATTTTCCGCGCCGACGCGCAGGACATGCCGCTGACCGTCAGCATGCTGGAGCGTCATCCGCTGGGCAGCCAGGCTTTCATTCCGCTGCTCGGCAACCCCTTTCTGATCGTGGTCGCGCCACTTGGCGATGAACCTGTATCAGGCTTGGTCCGCGCCTTCGTCACCAACGGCAGGCAGGGCATTAATTACCATCGCGGCGTCTGGCACCACCCGGTGCTGACGATCGAAAAGCGGGATGACTTCCTGGTGGTTGATCGCAGTGGCACAGGCAATAACTGCGATGAGCATTTTTTCAAAGAGGATGAGCGTTTGATCCTCGCCCCCCACCAATAAGAGAAGGTCTGATCACTCGACAACAAGAGTGACAGGCGAGAGGTAAAGACTGTGGAAGCACATCTGTTGGAATGGCTGAACCTGAGCGTGCGCTGGGTTCACATGATTACTGGCGTGGCCTGGATCGGTGCGTCGTTCTATTTCGTCTGGCTGGAAAACAACCTCAATCGGGTCAACCCGAAAAGCGGTCTGGCCGGTGACTTGTGGGCGATCCACGGCGGCGGTATCTACCACCTGGAAAAATACAAACTGGCCCCACCCACCATGCCGGACAACCTGCACTGGTTCAAATGGGAAGCCTACTTCACCTGGATGTCGGGTATCGCGCTGCTGTGCGTGGTGTTCTACTCCAACCCGACGCTCTACCTGCTGGCTCCGGGCAGCACCCTGAGCGGCCCTGAAGGCGTGGCCATCGGCATCGGCTCGCTGTTCATCGGCTGGTTCGTCTACTCCTTCCTTTGCGACTCGGCCTTGGGCAAACGCCCTGCCCTGCTGGGTTTCATCCTGTTCGTGCTGATCATCGGTGCCGCCTATGGCTTCAGCAAGGTGTTCAGCGGTCGTGGTGCGTACCTGCACGTCGGCGCGATCATCGGCACCATCATGGTCGGTAACGTGTTCCGCATCATCATGCCGGCGCAACGCGCACTGGTGGCGGCCATCGCCGAGAACCGCACGCCCGATCCGGCGCTGCCGGCCAAAGGCCTGCTGCGTTCGCGTCACAACAACTACTTCACCTTGCCCGTGCTGTTCATCATGATCAGCAACCACTTCCCGAGCACCTATGGCAGCCAGTACAACTGGTTGATCCTGGCCGGGATCGCGGTGCTGGCGGTGTTGGTGCGTCATTACTTCAACACCCGTCACGACAGCCACAAGTTTGCCTGGACCCTGCCGGTGGCAGCGGTGGGCATGATCTGCCTGGCCTACGTGTCTGGTCCGAAGCCGATGTCCAGCGCCCCGGAAGTGGCCAAGGCACCTGCCGCGATCGAGTACCAGCCTCTGCCGGAAACAGCAGTGGGTGGTGGTTTGAAACCGGCTGAAGCAAAACCTGCCGAAGCCCCTGCAGCCGCGCCAGCCCAAGCGTCCAACGCCGGCCCTGGTTTCGACAAGGTGCACAGCGTGATTCAGGAACGTTGCGCGGTGTGCCATTCGGCCAAACCGACCAGCCCGCTGTTTAGCGCCGCGCCCGCCGGCGTGATGCTCGACACCCCCGAGCAGATTCGCCAGAACGCGGCGCGCATCCAGGCTCAGGCCGTCGCCACCCAGATCATGCCATTGGGCAATATCACCCAGATGACCCAGCAGGAACGTGACCTGATTGGCGCCTGGATCGTTCAGGGTGCTCCGACCAATTAATCGCTGAAAAGCTTCGCTGGCAAGCCAGCTCCTACAGGTCCTTCGAAACCCTGTAGAAGCTGGCTTGCCAGCGATTGGCCGCAACGCGGTCTACCTGATGCAAAAAATCACAAGAATAAAAATGATCCGAGGTGTTGCATGTCCGAGCTCTCCCAAGCACGCATCCCCGACGCACCCGCCATTCAGCGTTTGCCCCTTTTGCAACTGATCCTGGTCGGTCTGCAACATGTTCTGCTGATGTACGGCGGCGCCATCGCGGTGCCGCTCATCATCGGACAGGCCGCTGGCCTGAATCGTGAAGAAATCGCCTTCCTGATCAACGCCGACCTGCTGGTCGCCGGCATCGCCACCATCGTCCAGTCTCTTGGTATCGGCCCCATGGGTATCCGCATGCCGGTGATGATGGGCGCCAGTTTCGCCGCCGTCGGCAGCATGGTCGCCATGGCGGGCATGCCGGGCATCGGCCTGCAGGGGATCTTCGGCGCAACCATCGCCGCTGGGTTCTTCGGCATGCTCATCGCGCCGTTCATGTCCAAAGTCGTGCGTTTCTTCCCGCCTCTGGTCACCGGCACGGTCATCACCTCGATCGGTTTGTCGCTGTTCCCCGTGGCCGTGAACTGGGCCGGCGGCGGTGCTGGTGCCGCTCAATTCGGTTCACCGATCTACCTGACCATTGCCGCGCTGGTGCTGGGCACCATCCTGCTGGTGCATCGCTTCATGCGCGGTTTCTGGGTCAATATTTCCGTGCTGATCGGCATGTGCCTGGGCTATGTGCTCTGCGGCCTGCTGGGCATGGTCGACCTCAGTGGCATGGCCCAGGCGCCATGGCTGCAATTTGTCACGCCGCTGCACTTTGGCATGCCGAAATTCGAGCTCGCGCCAATCCTCTCGATGTGCCTGGTGGTGGTGATCATTTTCGTCGAGTCCACCGGGATGTTCCTGGCCCTGGGCAAGATCACTGGCCAGGAAGTCTGCCCGCGTATGTTGCGTCGCGGCTTGTTGTGTGACGCTGGCGCCTCGTTCTTCGCCGGCTTCTTCAACACCTTCACCCACTCCTCCTTCGCGCAGAACATCGGCCTGGTGCAGATGACCGGCGTCCGTTGCCGCTCGGTGACCATCGTGGCCGGCGGCTTGCTGATCGTGTTGAGCCTGCTGCCCAAGGCCGCACTCCTCGTGGCCTCGATTCCACCGGCGGTGCTGGGCGGCGCGGCGATCGCGATGTTCGGCATGGTCGCCGCCACTGGGATCAAGATCCTGCAGGAAGCCGACATCGGTGACCGACGCAACCAATTGCTGGTGGCGGTCAGCATCGGCATGGGCCTGATCCCGGTAGTACGCCCGGAGTTTTTCGCCCACCTGCCGGTGTGGATGAGCCCGATCACCCACAGCGGTATCGCCATGGCGACGCTCAGCGCCCTGACATTGAACCTGCTGTTCAACATCCTCGGCGGCGCCGAACGCGCGGCCATCAACGACTGCCACGCCCACTAAGACAGAAACTCCCCCCCCCTGTAGGAGCCGGCTTGCCGGCGAAAGCGGAATGTCAGACGACATCGATGTCGGACTTGCCGACCCCTTCGCTGACAAGCCAGCTCCTACAGGGGCAGGGGTTTCCTGCGCCTTGAAAAATAAAAACAAGAGGGAGCAACAGATGATTCGGACACAGAAAAACATGCTGTTGGGTGCTGGCCTCCTGGCCGCGAGCCAAGCCATGGCCGGTGATTTGCTGTTGTGGCAAACCAACAGCCTGAGCTATCTGTACGGCAAGGATTTCGCGGTCAACCCGTCGATCCAGCAGACGATCACCTTTGAACACGCCGATCGCTGGAAGTACGGCGACAACTTCATGTTCGTCGACAGCACCTACTACAACGGCGAGAAAGACCGCAACAAAGGCGCACACGCCTATTACGGCGAGTTCAGCCCGCGCCTGTCCTTCGGCAAGATCCTCGACCGCCGTTTCGAATTCGGCCCGATCAAGGACGTGTTGCTGGCCATGACCTACGAGAATGGCGAAGACGACAGCGAGGCCTATCTCATTGGCCCCGGCTTCGACATCGCGATACCGGGTTTCAACTTTTTCACCTTGAACTTCTACTATCGCCAGACCGAAGGCTCGCGTCCCGGTGACGACGTCTGGCAGATCTCGCCGGCCTGGTCCTACACCGTGCCACTGGGCAATTCGAGCCTGTTGATCGACGGCTACCTCGACTGGGTCGTCGACAACGACCAGAACTCGCGCGGCACCTATCACGCCAACCTGCACTTCAACCCGCAGATCAAATACGACCTGGGCAAAACCCTCGGCTGGCGGGAGAAACAGGTGTACGTCGGCGTGGAATACAGCTATTGGAAAGACAAGTACGGCATCGAAAACAACAGCAACCTCGACACCCATGAAAGCACCACCAGCCTGCTGGTGAAGGTGCATTTCTAAGATGATCCGCAACCGTGCCCCAAACCTGTCGTCGGTGCGCTGTTGCGGGGCACTTGAGACCTGGCCGAGGAGTCAGTATTCTCCGCGGCCGCCTGAATCCGCTTTAAAAAAAAGCCCGGATTTAATTCCTGACCAGAAAGCCAACTTATCCCGGCTCTGGACGGTACCAAGGCATCCCCAAACCACTCTCAATCGACTGTTTTTGAGCAGCCGAGCGGGAGTTTTTTTGTTTTTTGAAAGCCTTGGCGCAGCTCTTGCTAACAGCACAAAGCTGACCGAATGGATGATTTTTTGCAGCTACAGAATAAGGCGCCACACCAGAGCGTCGACCTTAAAAAAATAACGTGAAACCACTACTTTTTGGGAGCAACCGAATGAAACGTACGTGCACTAGCCTGATGCTGGCGGGATCGTTGCTGGCGGGGGGTCAGGCCATGGCCGGCGACTTGCTGCAATGGCAGAACAACAGCCTGACCTACCTGTATGGCAAGGACTTCCAGGTCAACCCGCGCATCCAGCAGACGGTGACCTTCGAACACGCCGACGGCTGGAAATACGGCGACAACTTCTTCTTCATCGACAAAATCTTCTACAACGGCAAGGAAGACTCTTTCGCAGGTGAGAACACCCACTACGGCGAATTCAGCCCGCGCCTGTCGTTCAACAAGATTTTCGATCAGAAGCTGGAGTTCGGCCCGATCAAGGACGTGCTGCTGGCCATGACCTATGAGTTCGGCGAAGACGACACCGAGTCGTACCTGATCGGCCCGGGTTTCGACCTGGCCATCCCCGGCTTCGACTACTTCCAGCTGAACTTCTACAACCGTCACACCGAAGGCGACCGTCCGGGTGACGATGTCTGGCAGATCACTCCAGCCTGGTCCTACACCATCCCGGTGGGTGACTCGGACGTGCTGATCGACGGCTTCATGGACTGGGTCGTCGACAACGACGTGAACGACAAAGGCGAATACCACGCCAACCTGCACTTCAACCCACAGGTCAAATACGACCTGGGCAAGGCGCTGAACCTGGGCGCCAAGCAACTGTACGTGGGTGTCGAGTATGACTACTGGAAAAACAAGTACGGTATCGAAGACAGCCAGGGCTTCAAGACGGATCAGAGCGTGACCAGCTTCCTGGTCAAGGTGCACTTCTGATCCGGCGTCTGTAACGACGCCTTCGCGGGCAAGCCCGCTCCCACAGGTTATTTCGTCGTACGAAGATTTTGTGTTCGACGCCAATCACTGTAGGAGCGGGCTTGCCTGCGAATGCAACGCCGCCAATCTCAAGCCGAAACCACAGGCTCCGCCAACCCGAGAAACCGGCAAATCTCCCCGCGCTTGGCCAACGCATCGCGCCGCCCCAGATCAATCAACTCGCTGCAATACCCCGCCTCGAACAGCAGATAACTCAACACCCCTGCCCCACTGGTCTTCGTCGCACCCGGCCCACGCAAAAACAGACGCAGTGCCGCTGGCAGTTCCTGGCGATGGCGCGCGGCAATCTCGTCGATCGGCTGGCTGGGTGAAATCACCAGCACCTCCACTGGCGCCACCCCCAGCGTTCGGATCGGCGTGCCATCGGGCATGAGGCGGCTGAACTGATTCAAGCGCTGCAAGAGCTCGATATCGCTTTCCAGGCTATCGATGAACGTACTGTTGAGCATGTGTCCACCGATCTGCGCCAGGGTTGGCTGCTGACCCGTGTAGGCGCGTTGCAGCGGTTGTTCCGGGTCGACCCCGCGCGGGTTACCGCTGACGCCCACCACCAGCACCCGATTGGCGCCCAGGTGCAGGGCCGGGCTGATGGGCGCCGATTGGCGCACCGCGCCGTCGCCGAAATACTCTTCGCCGATTTTCACTGGAGCGAACAGCAGCGGAATGGCCGAACTGGCGAGCAAATGGTCAACCGACAATTGTGTGGGAACGCCTATCCGCCGATGACGCAACCAGGCGTCGATGGTGCCGCCACCCTGATAGAACGTCACCGCCTGACCGGATTCGTAGCCGAACGCCGTGACCGCAACCGCCTGCAATTGCTTCTGTGCGATGGCGTGGGCAATGCCGCTCATGTGCAATTTGTCGTCGAGCAACCCGCGTAGCGGCGAGCTGTTGAGCAACGCCACGGGCACCTGGGCGCCAAGGCCCAACAAGCTGTGACTGACGAACCGGGTGGCCTGGCTGATCACGCCCGGCCAGTCGCTGCGCAACACCAGGTGGCTGCGAAAACCTTGCCAGAACGCCGTCAGCCGCTCGATGGCCGCGCGAAAATCCATCGCCCCGCTGGCCAGGCTGACCGCATTGATCGCCCCGGCGGAGGTGCCGACAATCACCGGAAAAGGATTGTCCGCGCCCAAGGGCAGCAACTCGGCAATCGCCGCCAGCACGCCCACCTGATAGGCCGCCCGAGCCCCGCCGCCGGAAAGAATCAACCCAGTGACGGGTTCAGCAGGACTCATCGCAACACTCCATGGTGCATTTCGGGATCGGCCGTTCAGCCGCGTTTTGCATACAGCTTCTGTTCACCGGGCGGACGGCTCTTGAAGCGGCGATGGGCCCAGAGGTATTGCTCAGGACAATCACGCAAGACGCCTTCGATCCATTGGTTGATGCGCAAGCAGTCGGCTTCTTCGGTTTCACCGGGGAAGCCTTCGAGCGGTGCGTGGATCACCAGGCGATAACCACTGCCGTCCCCCAGGCGCTCCTGGGTGAACGGCACCACCAGCGCCTTGCCCAGTCGCGCGAATTTGCTGGTGGCGGTGACAGTGGCGGCCTGTATGCCGAACAACGGCACGAAAATGCTTTGCTTGGCGCCATAATCCTGGTCTGGTGCGTACCAGATCGCACGGCCGGCCCGCAGCAACTTGAGCATGCCACGCACGTCCTCGCGCTCCACGGCGAGCGAATCGAGGTTATGCCGCTCACGACCGCGACGCTGCACATAGTCGAATAGCGGGTTCTTGTGTTCGCGGTACATGCCGTCGATGGTGTGCTGCTGGCCGAGCAGCGCCGCACCGATTTCCAGCGTGGTGAAGTGGACGGCCATCAGGATCACGCCCTTGCCTTCGCGCTGGGCATTCTTCAGGTGCTCCAGGCCCTCGACATGGGCCAGTTTCGCCAACCGCTCGCGCGACCACCACCAACTCATCGCCATTTCGAAGAAGGCGATACCGGTGGATGCGAAGTTTTCCTTGAGCAGACGCTTGCGCTCGGCTGCGGATTTTTCCGGGAAGCACAGTTCGAGATTGCGCTTGGCAATGCGCCGCCGGTCGGCCGCTGCTCGATACATCAAGGCACCCAGGCCCCGACCGATCCACAGCAATGCAGGATACGGCAGCTGGACAATCAGCCATAACAGCCCCAGGCCGCACCAGAGCGGCCAGAAACGCGGCATCAGAAAAGTTGTTCGAAAACGCGGGCGATCCATTAAAGGTTCCGAAAAGACGTTGGCCGCGCATTCTACATCGTTCGACCCGGCTTGCGGCTCGCCGGCGTTCTCGTTATAAGTCTCGGCACTTTTAGTGACAAGTCGTTGTATGCCGACCATGAGCCAAACCGAACCGCTAGACCAAGATCCCGTGTTCCAGTTGAAGGGCAGCATGCTTGCCATAACGGTGCTGGAACTGGCCCGAAATGACCTTGAAGGCCTCGATCGGCAGTTGGCCGCCAAGGTCGCCCAGGCGCCGAACTTCTTCAGTAACGCGCCGTTGGTCCTGGCCCTGGACAAGCTCCCGGCCAACGGCGGCACCGTCGATCTGCCCGGCCTTATGCGCATCTGTCGCCAGCATGGCCTGCGTACCCTGGCCATCCGCGCCAGCCGCATCGAAGACATCGCGGCGGCCATCGCGGTCGACCTGCCGGTGCTGCCGCCGTCCGGGGCCCGTGAACGGGCGCTGGACCTGAACGAAGGCGTCGTGGCGAAAAAGCCGGAAAAACCAGCGGAACCGACCATCAAGCCGACGAAAATCATCACTTCGCCAGTACGCGGTGGCCAGCAGATTTATGCCCAGGGCAGCGATCTGGTGGTGATCTCCTCGGTCAGCCCGGGGGCGGAACTTCTCGCCGATGGGAACATCCATGTATACGGCCCGATGCGCGGTCGCGTGCTGGCCGGCGTCAAGGGCGACACCAAGGCGCGGATTTTCTGCCAGCAAATGAGCGCTGAGCTGATCTCCATCGCCGGTCATTACAAGGTTTCCGAAGATCTGCGCCGCGACCCTTTGTGGGGCTCGGGCGTGCAGGTCAGCCTGTCAGGCGACGTGTTGAACATCATTCGGCTTTAACGGATACTGCCGCATTTTCCAAGCATCTCTAAAACGTAGCGAAAACGGCTCAAACGAAGTAGGAAACAGGCTACAAACAGTGTTTACCGGGGGTAAATGCCGTCTGCGGCCATATTCCAGCCAAGGCTGTCCCGCTGCTGTAGTTTTCAAGAGATGTTTTTCAGGGGCTAAAAGTCCTTTTTCCTTAGGGGTGAAACACCTTGGCCAAGATTCTCGTGGTTACATCCGGCAAGGGTGGTGTGGGTAAGACCACCACCAGCGCCGCTATCGGTACCGGCCTCGCTCTGCGCGGTCACAAAACAGTCATCGTCGACTTCGACGTCGGTTTGCGTAACCTTGACCTGATCATGGGTTGCGAGCGCCGTGTGGTGTATGACTTCGTCAACGTGGTTAACGGCGAAGCCAACCTGCAACAGGCCCTGATCAAAGACAAGCGCCTGGAAAACCTCTACGTACTGGCGGCCAGCCAGACCCGCGACAAAGACGCGCTGACGGTCGAAGGCGTGGAAAAAGTCCTGATGCAGCTCAAGGAAGACTTCGAGTTCGTGGTCTGCGACTCCCCGGCGGGTATCGAAAAAGGCGCCCACCTGGCCATGTACTTCGCTGACGAAGCGATCGTCGTGACCAACCCGGAAGTGTCCTCGGTGCGTGACTCCGACCGCATGCTCGGGCTGCTGGCCAGCAAGTCCCGTCGCGCCGAACGCGGCGAAGACCCGATCAAGGAACACCTGCTGATTACCCGCTACCATCCAGAGCGTGTGAGCAAGGGCGAAATGCTCGGCGTCGAAGACGTCAAGGAAATCCTCTCGGTGGCCCTGCTCGGCGTGATCCCTGAATCCCAGGCGGTGCTCAAAGCATCCAACCAGGGCGTTCCGGTGATTCTCGACGACCAGAGCGATGCCGGCCAGGCCTACAGCGATACCGTTGACCGCCTGCTGGGCAAAACCGTGGAACATCGTTTCCTCGATGTACAGAAGAAGGGATTCTTCGAGCGCCTGTTTGGAGGCAACTAAACAATGAACCTTTTTGACTTCTTTCGTGCCAACAAAAAGCAAAGCACCGCGTCGGTAGCGAAAGAGCGTCTACAGATCATCGTGGCGCACGAACGCGGCCAACGCAGTACCCCGGATTACCTGCCAGCCTTGCAGAAGGAACTGGTCGAAGTGATTCGCAAGTACGTCAATATCGGGTCCGATGACGTACACGTCGCACTGGAAAGCCAGGGCAGCTGCTCGATTCTGGAACTCAATATCACCCTGCCAGATCGCTGAGTCGATCCGGGTGGAACCACGGCGGTTCAGGCCAGCAGGCCTGAACCGCCGTTGGCGTTTGTAACGAGGCTGTTTGATGCCGCTGTCCAATATCCACATCATCCATGAGGACGCCGCTGTCCTGGTGGTAAACAAACCCACCCTGTTGCTCTCCGTGCCCGGCCGGGCCGACGACAACAAGGACTGCCTGATTACCCGCCTGCAGGAAAACGGCTACCCGCAAGCGCGAATCGTCCATCGACTGGATTGGGAAACCTCCGGCATCATCCTGCTGGCCCTTGATGCCGACTCACACCGTGAACTGTCCAGGCAATTTCACGACCGCGAAACCGAAAAAGCCTACACCGCATTGTGCTGGGGCCAGCCGGCGCTCGACAGTGGCAGCATCGACTTGCCGCTGCGCTACGACCCGCCGACCAAGCCACGCCACGTGGTGGACCATGAATTCGGCAAACACGCCCTGACCTTCTGGCGCGTGCTGGAGCGCTGCGGCGATTGGTGTCGCGTCGAACTCACGCCGATCACCGGCCGTTCCCACCAATTGCGCGTGCACATGCTGTCGATCGGTCACCCGCTGCTGGGCGACGGACTCTACGCCCACGAGCAAGCCCTGGCCGCCTGGCCACGCCTCTGCCTGCATGCGAGCATGCTCAGCTTCACTCACCCACAAAGCGGTGAGCGACTGCGCTTCGAGTGCCCTGCTCCGTTTTGAGCGGGTCACACGCAAGCGCATTGAAAACGCCCTGGCACTGAAGGGCGTTTTTCAATTGTCGTTACAACATTTGCTGACAACAGTGCGCCTGCGTTGGCCCAGGCCAATACGTTAAACTTACGCCTCTGTTGCCTGGAGCTACTTATGCGCGAAGCGCTGTCCCCCCTAGAGAAAACACCGCACCAGTTGCTCTACCTCATCTATGGCAACCAGGATGTCTACCGGCGCGAAGCCAAGTTCAGCATGCTCACCGCCCTGGCACAGCTCAAACGGGGTGAGTCGCTGTGCATCCGGGTCATGACCGATCGCCCGGAGGATTATGCCGGCTGGCCGGTCGACACCATCGCCCTGAGCGAGCAGACCCTGGCCCAATGGCAGGGCGTAAACGGCTATCACCACCGACGCAAGGCCTGCGCCATCGCCCAGGGGCTGAAGCTTGCGCACAAGACCCTGTTCGTCGACACCGATACGCTGTTTCTCGAATCGCCTCATCGCGTCTTCGAAAGGATCGAGCCCGGGCGCTATGTCATGGACCGTTTCGAGTACGACTGGAGCTATGTTTGCGAACGCCCGGACTACGTCAAGCTCGGTCGCTGCCTGCAAGCCCATGGCATCTCGGCCAACAACAGTTTCAAGCTGTACAACAGCGGGCTGTGCGGTATCACCGACAGTGATACGCCATTGCTCGAAGAATCAATCCGCCTGATCGATGAATGGACCCAAGGCTCGTTCGATATCCACACCATCGAGCAAATCGCCCTGTCGTTCGCGATGCGCAACCAGCCCGTTCAGGAAGCGAAGAAGTTCATTTACCACTACTTCGCTGAAAAACGCTTCTTCCATGCGATGCAGAAGCACTTTTTCACCCGTCATGGCGAGCAGTTCCGTGCCGAACTGCCGGCCCTGTGCACCGAAGTCCCGCGCTGCAAGCCTGTACCTTCGCCCTGGCAACGCCTGCGCATCAAGTGGAAGCTGCGCAACCAGCGCAAGAGCGTGAAAAAGGTTGGTCGTGACCTGCTGTATGGCAGCGCGGCACCCGAACATCCTTACTACGAAGTGTGCCGCCATGAGTGGTGGGAATCCGCTTCCCGGGAGATCCTGCGCTGGGACGAAGACCAACAGAAACAGTTCTTCGGTACGGAAAAGGGTCGCTGGCCAAAACATCTGCCGCGCCCGGCCAGGTCCGGCGACGAACAAACCATCATTGCCTACCTGCGCGAGCGGATGAATCATTGACCACCCGGCACTGAAAGCTCTTGTCCAATGCATCGGGCCAATACGTTAAACTGGCGCCATTGCTGTCTGGAGCTACTTATGCGCGAAGAGTTGAACCAAGGCCTGATCGATTTCCTCAAGGCCTCCCCTACCCCGTTTCATGCCACCGCCAGCCTTGTTCAGCGACTGGAAGCGGCGGGCTTCCAACGCCTGGACGAACGTGAGCCATGGAACACCGAAGCCAATGGTCGCTACTACGTCACCCGCAATGACTCGTCGATCGTCGCGATCAAGATGGGCCGGCACTCGCCGCTGCACGGCGGCATTCGACTGGTCGGCGCCCACACCGACAGCCCGTGCCTGCGGGTCAAGCCCCAGCCGGAACTGCAACGCCAGGGTTTCTGGCAATTGGGCGTGGAAGTTTATGGCGGCGCCCTGCTGGCACCCTGGTTCGACCGCGACCTGTCCCTGGCCGGTCGCGTCACCTTCCGTCGTGATGGCAAGGTCGAGAGCCAGCTGATCGACTTCAAGGCGCCGATCGCGATCATCCCCAACCTGGCCATTCACCTCAACCGTGAAGCCAACATGGGCTGGGCAATCAACGCCCAGACCGAACTACCACCGGTACTGGCGCAATTCGCCGGTGACGAGCGTGTGGATTTCCGCGCCGTGCTCACCGATCAGCTGGCCCGCGAACACGGCCTGAACGCCGATGTCGTGCTGGATTACGAACTGAGCTTCTACGACACCCAAAGCGCGGCCGTCATCGGCCTGCACGGTGATTTCATCGCCGGCGCGCGCCTGGACAACCTGCTGTCATGTTATGCCGGGCTGCAAGCGCTGTTGACCACCGACACCGACGAAACCTGCGTCCTGGTCTGCAATGACCACGAGGAAGTCGGTTCGTGCTCGGCCTGTGGCGCTGACGGCCCGATGCTGGAGCAGACGTTGCGCCGCCTGCTGCCCGAAGGCGACGAGTTCGTCCGCACCATCCAGAAATCCCTGCTGGTCTCGGCCGACAACGCCCACGGCGTGCACCCCAACTACGCCGACAAGCACGATGCCAATCACGGCCCGAAACTCAACGCCGGTCCCGTGATCAAGGTCAACAGCAACCAGCGCTACGCCACCAACAGCGAAACCGCCGGGTTCTTCCGTCACCTGTGCATGGCCGAAGAAGTGCCGGTACAGAGCTTCGTGGTGCGCAGCGACATGGGTTGCGGGTCGACCATCGGCCCGATCACCGCCAGCCACCTGGGCGTGCGCACCGTGGACATCGGCCTGCCGACCTTCGCGATGCATTCGATCCGCGAATTGTGTGGCAGCCACGACCTGGCGCATCTGGTGAAAGTGCTCAGTGCGTTCTACGCCTGCCGCGAGCTCCCGTAGAGCACTACAAAAACCACCTAGACTTCAATTATCCCTTTCGACAAGGCAGTCGCCATGATCACAATGTCCTCGTTCCACGCCATGCTCATCCCAATTCTTATCGGGATGATCATGCTGGCAGTCGGTTTCAATTTTCGCGACAAGAACGCTGGCGTGCTCGCCATGTGGCTCGGCATGCTGTTGATCCTGGCCACGGTGATCTTCAAGATCCTCGCCAAACTCAACGAATAAATCCCCACCCCCGCTCGCATTGGTTTTGACGGGCTCGTACACTCGGTCGACCTGCCCATTCAGAGGTTGACCGCCTAGTGTTCGCTCGCCTGTTCGCCCTGCCGTGCCTTTTCCTGATCTGCCTGATGACACTGATGGCGCCAGCGCCTGCCCAGGCCGCCGGGCTGCCGAGCCTGCTTGGCAGCCCGGCAAAAACCCAACCCGAGGCGCAGGAACCCCTTGGGCAATCCCTGGACGAAGTCATCAAGTCGCTGGAGAACGATCAACAGCGCAGCAAACTGCTGGCAGATCTGAAGAAGCTGCGCGATGCCAGCAAAAAAGCCCAACCGGCCGCCGAAGAAGGCGTGCTGGGCCTGATTGGCGGAACCCTGGCCAGTTTCGAAAAGCAATTCTCCGGGGCCGACAGCCCGATCACTCGTTGGACCAGCGAGTTCGACCTGGCCAAGGATGAATTGATGGCAATGGCACTGCCGGCCAGTGAGTGGCTGCCGATCATCTTCGCCTTTGCCATGATCCTGATGGTCTGGAGCCTGCTGGCGGCGGCGCTGATCTGGGTCAGCCATCGAGTCCGGATGCGTTTCGGCCTGACCGAAGAACTGCCGCAGCACCCCAGGGCCCTGGACATGCTGCGTTTCGCCCTGCGCAAGCTGGGGCCGTGGCTGATTGCCCTGGTCATCACCGTCTACATGAGTTACGCCCTGCCATCGTCACTCGGTAAAAGCCTGGCCATGGTGCTGGCTTACGCACTGGTGGTCGGCACCTGTTTCTCCGCGATCTGTGTGATTGCCTTTTCCCTGCTCGACGGCCCGCACCGTCACAGGGCCCTGTATATCCTGCGGCACCAGGCCTTCCGCCCGCTGTGGTTGATCGGCAGTTTCGCCGCTTTCGGTGAAGCCCTGAACGACCCGCGCCTGACGGAAAGCCTTGGCGTGCACCTGGCCCACACCGCAGCGACGGTGGCCAATGTGTTGGCGGCATTGTCCACGGGGTTGTTCATCCTGCGTTTCCGCCGCCCGATTGCCCACTTGATCCGCAACCAGCCGCTGTCCCGGCGCCTGACACGCCGCGCCCTGAGCGACACCATCGAAATTCTTGGCACCTTCTGGTTTGTACCGGCGCTGGTGCTGGTGGGGATTTCCCTGTTCGCGACCTTCGTCTCGGCCGGCGACACCAGTACCGCGCTGCGCCAGTCGCTGATCTGCACCGTGTTGCTGGTTTTGTGCATGGTCATCAATGGCCTGGTGCGCCGCCACGCGCTCAAACCGCAACGCGGCGCGAAACGTCACGCACTGTATTCGGAACGCCTGAAAAACTTCTTCTATACCCTCGCCCATCTGTTGGTATGGCTGGCATTCATTGAGCTGGGCCTGCGGGTCTGGGGCATGTCGTTGATCAGCTTCACCGAAGGCGAAGGCCATGAGGTCAGCGTCAAACTGTTCAGCCTTATCGGCACGCTGATCTTTGCCTGGCTGATCTGGATCCTCAGTGACACCGCCGTGCATCACGCCCTCACCCGCTCGCGCAAAGGCCTGGCCAACGCCCGCGCACAGACCATGATGCCGCTGATCCGCAACGTGCTGTTCGTGGCGATTTTCATCATCGCGCTGATTGTCGCCCTGGCGAACATGGGCATGAACGTTACGCCACTGCTGGCCGGTGCCGGCGTGATCGGCCTGGCCATCGGCTTTGGCGCACAATCGCTGGTGGCCGACCTGATCACCGGCCTGTTCATCATCATCG
Source organism: Pseudomonas sp. NPDC087336 (assembly GCF_044744285.1). Classification (NCBI taxonomy): domain Bacteria; kingdom Pseudomonadati; phylum Pseudomonadota; class Gammaproteobacteria; order Pseudomonadales; family Pseudomonadaceae; genus Pseudomonas; species Pseudomonas sp. NPDC087336. Next base: position 202,294 of record NZ_JBIUYA010000010.1, read on the forward strand.
AGGATTCCCTGGCCATCGACGACTACGTGGACGTCGGCGGACACCTGGGCACCGTCGAGGGCCTGACCATTCGCACCGTACGCCTGCGGGACATCGATGGCATCGTCCACACCATTCCGTTCAGCGAAATCAAGAGCATCAAGAATTACTCCCGGGAATTTGGCTACGCGATCTTCCGGGTCGCGGTGCCTGCCAGCATGGACATCGACAATGCGATCAAGCTGATGCGCGACGTCGGCCAGAAAATGCGCACCGATCCGCTGCAACGGCGCAATATCTGGTCGCCCCTGGAGTTTCAGGGCGTGGAGAGTTTCGAGTCCGGCAATGCGATTCTGCGAGCCCGGTTCAAGACCGCGCCGATCAAGCAATGGGAAGTTTCACGGGCGTTCAACCTGTCGCTCAAACGGCATCTGGATGAAGCCGGGCTGGACCTGGCGACACCGCGCATGAGCATTCAGGTGGTGACGGCGGGTGGTGGGCCAGCTGCGGAATAATCCCAAACACAGGACAAAAAAATCCCCGAACCAGTCGGGGATTTTTTACGTTCGATCAATCAGCCCGGGAGCGGATTAATCTTCGCGGTAGCGACGCAGCTTCAACTGCTTACCGGCAACGCGAGTGTCCTTCAGCTTGCTCAGCAACTTCTCAAGACCGTCTTCCGGCAGTTCGACGAGGCTGAAGCTGTCACGCACCTGGATGCGACCGATGGCTTCACGCGCCAGGCCACCTTCGTTGAGGATGGCGCCCAGCAGGTTCTTGGCAGCGATACCATCACGCGCACCCAGCGCGGTACGGCAACGAGCACGACCTTCGCCCAGTGGCATTGGAGCACGACGCTCGCGGTCACCACGCTCAGGACGATCACCGGAACGCTCTGGACGATCGCCACGCGGTGCATTGTTCGGCACCAGTGGACGTTCTTTCTCGATAGCGGCCAGGTTCAGCGCTTGACCGTTGGTTGCCTTGCGCAGCAGGGCTGCGGCCAGGGCACGCGGGCTGCAACCGATGTCGGCGGTCAGGCGATCGAGCAGATCACCGTGGGTCGATTCGGCTTCAGCCACCAGCGGCGACAGGCTGTTGGTCAGCTTCTTGATGCGCGCATCCAGAACGGCTTGAGCGTCCGGCAGGCGAACTTCAGCAACCTTCTGACCGGTTACACGCTCGATCACTTGCAGCATGCGGCGCTCACGTGGAGTCACCAGCAGCAGCGCGCGACCTTCGCGACCGGCACGGCCGGTACGGCCGATACGGTGAACGTAGGATTCCGGATCGTACGGCATGTCGACGTTGAACACGTGAGTGATGCGCGGAACGTCCAGGCCACGAGCGGCAACGTCGGTCGCCACAACGATGTCCAAGCGGCCATCCTTGAGGGAGTCGATCACGCGCTCACGCTGGTTCTGGGCAATGTCACCGTTCAGCGCAGCGGCTTTGTAGCCTTTGGCTTCCAGGGCGCTGGCCAGGTCCAGGGTCGCTTGCTTGGTGCGCACGAACATGATCAGGGCGTCGAAGTCTTCCACTTCCAGCAAGCTGAGAACGGCAGAAGTCTTCTGGTCAGCGTGAACCAGCAGGTGAGCCTGCTCGATCGCGGTAACGGTCTGGGTCTTGCTCTGGATCTTCACGTGCTTCGGATCGCGCAGGTGGCGCTCAGCGATGGCACGGATCGATTGCGGCAAGGTGGCCGAGAACAATACGGTCTGACGGGTTTCCGGCATGGCCTTGAAGATGACTTCCAGGTCGTCCATGAAGCCCAGCTTGAGCATTTCGTCTGCTTCGTCGAGAACCAGGTGGTTCACGGTCGCCAGAACTTTTTCGTCGCGACGCAGGTGGTCGCACAGACGGCCCGGAGTGGCGACAACGATCTGTGCGCCATTACGGATTGCTTTCAATTGTGGGCCCATCGGCGCGCCGCCGTAGACAGCCACAACAGTGACGCCCGGCATT